>CANQOB010000020.1 GCA_947625385.1 uncultured Clostridia bacterium | reverse complement strand
GCAGGAGGACATCCGGGTGTGCGTGGCCGGCGGCGCGGACGGCATCCGCATCCGCGTGACGGGCAAGGACGGGGATAAACTCGCGGGGGAGATCCACAGCGCGCTCGACGCCCTCTTTGTCGTGAGCGATCTCGACGACGAGACCTTCCGCAGCCTGTTCGACGGCTACGACGAGGACGCGATGGAGCGCTTCGAGGACTACGTTACCCGCGAATACGGGGAGAAACAGAAGGAGTACCTCGAACGGGCAAAGGGGCTCCTTGCCACCTATCGGCAGGACCTCGGCGGCGTCGACTTCTCGGACGCGGAAGCCGTGCGGCAGTTCAACCGAAAATATCTGCTGCTCGGCGAGGACCTGCTCATCGAGGAGGACGACGATGACAGTGCCGAAGAGATTCGGGAGGAGCTCATCGAGGAGCTCGAAAAGGTCGAGCGGCTCATGGAACGCGACCCGCAAAAGGCGTTCGAGGAGCTCTTCAAGGGGTTTATGGAGCTCGTGGAAGAGGAGTACGAAGAGGACGACTGAAAAACAGGCGCGCCGCCCCGCGCTTTGGCGCGGGGCGGCGGAAAAAAAGGACTTTGCCGAGAGGCAAGGTCCTTTTCATATTGCAAGATTTCTCTTTTCAGTCCGCCTTGAAGGGCAGAAGGGACGCGACGCGGGCGCGCTTGATGGCGACCGAGAGCTCTCTCTGGTGCTTTGCGCAGGTGCCCGTCATGCGGCGGGGCAAAATCTTCCCGCCTTCCGCGATGAATTTGCGGAGTTTCGCCGTATCCTTATAGTTGATGGTGGATTTCTCCTGGCAGAAGAGGCAGACTTTCTTGAAGTTCTGCTTTTTGAATCCTTTTTTCGGACGCTCGCCCCTGTCGCCTTTTTCGCGGGGAGCGGGGTCGGAAGGGGTGGGATTCGTCTCGACTTCTGTCTCAACCTTGACTTCGTCTTCCATTTTCATGTCTCCTTAAATTTGATTTCCGTCTCAGAACGGAATGTCGCCGTCGTCGTCGAAACTTTCGAGTTGCGGCTTTTTGCGTGCGGGCGCGGCAGGTCTGTCGCCTGCGGGCGCCGCGGGTGTATCGTAAAACTCATCGCCGCCGCCCGTTCTGGTCGTCAAAAATTCGACATCCTGGGCGATGATATCCACCGCAGTCCTGCGGTTGCCCTGGTTGTCCTCGTAATTCCTGATCTGAACGCTGCCGGAGACGGCGACCTTGCTTCCCTTTCTGACATACCGCGAGACGGTGTCGGCAAGACCGCGCCACGCGGTGCAGTTGAAGAAGTCGGTTTCCCGCTCGCCGTTATTGCTCTGATAGGAGCGGTTGACGGCAATGGAGAAGTGGCATACGCTGACGCCGCTCGAAGTTTCCGTGAGTTCGGGGTCGCGTGTAAGGTTTCCGATCAAAAACACCTTGTTCATTTACTTATCCTCAACTTTTGTGATCATACGGCGAAGCACATTGCCCGAAATTCCCGCAACGCGGTCGAGCTCGGCGATCGTCTTGCCTTCTGCCCGGAACGTGATGAGAGCGAAGAAGGCGTCCGTCTTATAGTCGATGGGGTACGCCGTTCTCTTGACGCCCCATTTGTCGGTTGCCTCCACCTCTCCGCCCATGGAAGTGACGATGTCCGCGTATTTTTTGAGCTCCGCGTCTCTCGCCTCCTCTTCCAGGTCGCTTTTCAGCAGAATCAGCATCTCGTATTTTTGCATCCTCTTTTACCTCCCGGTCTTTATGGCGCAGCTCGGCGGAATCCCGCGTACTGCGCAAGGTATTCGACTTTTGTTCTATTATAGCGTAATTTTCGGCGTAAGTCAATGCGTTTTGAGGGAAAAACGCAAGACTTTCGGAAATTTTCCGTGCAAATGCGCTCGGCTGCGTCCGGTCAATGGAAGAGCGCGCCGACGGCGTCGTTCAGATCTTTCAACAGCTGGTTGATGAGCGCGACGACCTCGGAGAGGCGCACCTCGATGAGGTTGTGGACGGTGTGCTCCTCGCCTCCGGCATGGCTGAACGTGATGCCGTCGATCAGCGGTTCGTGCCCGGGGAGGGGATGGGCGATCACGAGGCTCGCATAGGGGTTATCTTCGAGGATCTCATGGAACCAAAGCTCGGCGAAGGTGCTGTCCTGCATGCCGCTGTTCACGCCCGAGATGAGTCCCGCGACGTCGAGGATGGCGGTGTCCGCTCCCTTTTCGGAGCCGTTGAGAAGGAGATACCACACGCCCGAGAGATAGCGTTCGAGCTCGACTTCTCCGCGCCCTTCGGGGGTGTAGCTGTACTTTGCGATGACGGTTTCGCGCTCGACCTTCGCATCCTCGGAGACGTACATCTCGTACACGGGGGTGCGGAGGGTGAGCTTGTTTGCGGAGACGGCGTACTGCTTTCCGTCCTTCCAGGTGATCTTTCCTTCGGCGAGGGAATAGGTCGTGCCCTCATAGGTGTAGCCCGTGAGAACGGGTTCGAGGTCGATGCGCTCGCCTTCCCCGTCGAGATAATACTCGCCGAAGTCGTCGCTCAGCCGCTCGCCCTCGTACTTTCCTGCCGTCTCGCCCTTGTCGTAGTCATAGACGTAGTATTCATAGACGGGCGTCAGGACATAGACTTCCTCGATATAGTAGGGCGTTTCGGAGGTTGTATTCTTGATGTTCTCCATGTTGACGACGGAGTCGTAGTGCACTGCGACGCCAACGGGCAGGGCGGTGTAGACGTCCTGCGCGAGGGAGTAGGCGAGGACGGCAGACTTGCCAGCCGCGGTCTCGTAGACCGTTTTCAGCCCCGTGAGCGCTGCGGAAGGAAGCGCCTGCGGGCGGTATGCGTTCTCTTTGTTGAAGTCCTCGAGCTGGTAGTAATATTTGTAGACATACCCCGACTTATCCTTTTTGTCGAGCTCGGGATGGGCTTCTTTGTTCGCCGTACGGTATTCCTCGCTGATCTCGCCGAAGTAGTGCGCTTCGAGCCACTTGTAGGTGCGGGCTTCGCCGTCCACGTTCTTGATCTCCATATAGGAGTAGATCTCGCTCCCGAATACCTCGCCGAGGGTGAGGTTTTGCACGTCGAAGGCGAGCGTCGTGAGCGTGCTGTCTTTGAGGTGTTTGAGAATATCGTTGTTGTCGAGCTCTTCGGCGTCGAGGATATCCGAAAGGTGCAGCGAATCGATCTTCTCCTGCATGCCGCCGATGGGGGTGTCTTTGAGGGAGGCGAGGATGCCGCTCTCTCCCTCGATCTCGATGACGTCGCCGAGCGTCAGACTGTCGATCTTCTCCTGCTTGGTGAGGTCGCCGAGTCGCCAATCCTTGATGGCGGTCATGAGCTTGGAGGAACCCTCCGATTCGAACAGCTGTCCGATCTTCAATCTGTTGATGCGGTTCTGGTTGTTGAGGTCGCCGACTTTCCAATCCTTCATCGCGGAGAGGAACTTCGCGCCGCCCTCGCTTTCGAGATCGAGGAGGTCGCCGAGTTTGAGTTCGTTGATGGTCTCCTGTTTTTTGAGGTCGCCGAGCGTCCTGTCTTTGAGGGCTTGCAGGATCTTGGAACTGTCCTCGCCGTCCTCCACTTCGATCAGCTGCCCGATTTGAAGGCTTTCGAGCTTCGATTCGTCTTGAAGGTCGGAGATCTTCCAATTTTTCAGCGTCTGCATGAGGGGAGAGGCGTCCTCGCCGACGGTCATGAAGTCGCCGATCTTCGCGTTGCCCAAGAGGTCTGCGTCCTCGCCCGTGAGGTCCTTCACCCTGCGCTTTTCGTAGAGCGTGCCGTCCGCGCTGTTGGGGTCGGGGAGCATCCGAATGCCCGTCACCTTGTTTTCCGCATCATAGATGTACACATATCTGCCGCCGCCCGCGTACTGCAACGTATCGGTGGGCACGCCGTCCTTGTCGGGAGCCTGTTCGGTGAGATACCCGCCGTCCTCGCCGAGAAGATAGCCGTGCGCGTCGACAGTTTTGCCGTCCGCATCGGTATATTTGCCGTCCGGCGACGGGGAGTAGGGCGCCTTTCCCTTCATCACCTCGGAGCCGTAGGCGAGGTAGTGCATCGCCTTGTCGGAGCCGGGTTTGATGTTCATGACGGTCTCGATCTCGAGATTTTGGATGAGCGAAGTCGAGTTCGAGCGGAGGTCTCCCACCGTGACGGGCAACAGTTCGCCGTGCCCGGGGAGCATTTCGATCTTGCCGTCCGCGACCTCGTAGTCAGTCCCGCGCGAGCCGTAGCAGAGCGCGTACATCATGCTGTTGTTTTGAAGTTTTTCGTCGGTAACGTCGCTGTCGATATTGAGGAGCGTGCCGAGTTCGACGCCGTTGATGACGTTGTCGGGCTCGCCCATGAGCTGACCGACCGTGACGGCTTTTTCCTCGTTGAGAATGACGACGCTGCCGTTTTCGATCTCATAGTCGACGCCCCGCTTGCCGTAGGAGAGGGCAAAGAGCACGGATTTATTTGCGAAATCCTCTTCGGTGACGCCGCTTGAAATGCTGAGCAAGGTGCCGAGACGGATGCCGTTGAGGACTTCCTGGAAGCTGTCCTGCCCCATGACCTTCCCGACGGTGAGCGTCGCGTCGGGGTTCTCCACTTGGATGGTGCCGTCGCCGTTAAAAGTATAGTCGGTACCCTCCTCGCCGTAGCAGAGCGCGAGGAGAATGGCGTTGTCTCCCTTTTTGAGCCCGGCAGCCTTCCCGATGACGATGCTGCGCAAAACGTCGTTCTGGAAATAGTCCACAAGTGCGCCGAATTGGGTGCCGAGTAGGATATCCTTGTCGACGGTGGCACCGTAGTTGTCCGCCACGGTGAGCAGTTTATCGACCGTTTCGTCGAGGAAGGGGGAATATTTGACGATATCGCCGAGGCTCTTGTACTCGGAGTGGATCATCTCGTCCACAAGTTGCAGCACGGTGAGTTTGGAGTACTCCTCGTCGATGTATTTGTTATATGTATCCGGCGAAATTCCGAAGAGCCCGAAAACGTCATCTATGGAGACTTTGGTGCCGAGATATGCGCCGCCGCCGATGAGCCCTCCGAATGCGAAGAGAATCCCGAGAAAAAACGCGAGGATAACTGCCAGAATGCCGCGGAAGTGCCCGCGGGGCATGTAGTGCGCGCGGGGATAGATCTTTCCTTCGCTGACGAGACGGCGTTCGAGCAGAATCTTCTCTTTTTCCTGCAATCTTACCTTTTTGCGCGCCTCGTCCCGTGCGCGCCGTTTCTCATTTTCGGGCTTTTTCATGGTTACCTCGATGGAATCAGGAATTCCGTATCCGCGCGCATTCGCGGGCGGGTACGTACAGAACTATTATAATATGCACACATAAAAAAATCAAGCGTTTTCGGGAAATTCTTTCCCGCCAAAATCTGCCGCGAAAAAGGCTCAACCGTCGGCGGGAGGGTCGCAGTTGCGGAACGTGTCGAGTCTTCTGCCGATCACGCCCGTGCGCTTCTCCGCGGCGTCCACGGCGTCCTGCGCCTCCTGCAACTTTTTGCGCGTCTTTTCGAGCATCTCCGCAAATTTCGCAAAGTCGGCGCGGAACTCTTCGAGCATGACCCGCAGCTCACCCGAGCGTTTTTCGATCGCCGCGGTGCGGAAGCCCGTCTGCAAGGTGGAGAGGAGCGCGGCGAGGTTGGTCGGACCGCATGCGAGGACGCGGCGGCTGCGCAGAAAATCGCTCATGCCGTCCATCTTGACGACTTCCGCATACAGCCCCTCGGAGGGCAGATACATGAGCGCAAAATCCGTCGTGCGCGGGGGCAGGATGTATTTTTTGCGGATGGAATCCGCCTGCATTTTGACGGTGCGTTCGAGATTTTTGCGCGCCGTCTCCGCGCCCGCGCGGTCGCCCGCCTCCGAACAGGACACGAGCCGTTCGAATTCTTCGACGGGGAATTTGCTGTCGAGGGGGAGATAGACCGTCTCGTCCCTGCCCGCGGGCAGAAGGATGGCGAAATCCACGAGCGAGCCGTCGAGCGGATTGAGCTTTACGCTGCGCTCGTACTGTTCGGGCGCGAGCATCTGGGAGAGCAGGCTGTCGAGCTGCGCTTCTCCCCACGTGCCTCTCAGTTTTACGTTGGTGAAAACGCGGTGGATATCCGAGATGTTCGAGGACAGGCTCTTCATGGCGCCCACGCTCTCGTACATCCTTTCGAGCCGCTCCGCGATGCGCGCATAGCTCTCGGAAAGCTTTCCGTCGATGGAAGAGGTGAGTTTGTCGTCCACCGTGCGGCGGATGCGCTCTAAATTCTGCGCGTTGCTGTCTACGATGTACTTCATGTCGTCGGCGAGCGTCTTTTGCATGAAGGCAAGTCTGCTCTCCGTCGCACGGCTCAGATTTTCGAGCATACGCGCGGTGTATTCCGACTGTTTGGCTGCCTCTTCGGCATGCTTTGTGATGTCTTTGAGAGCGCCGTCCCCCATACCATGTCCGCGTTTGAACGCTACAAAGGCGGTCATGCCCAGTGTGGCGAGGACGAGAACGGCGACGATGACGAGCAAAGCGATCTCCATGATCTTTCTCCTAAAAAACGAATTTCTTCAAATGCGCTTCGAGCGTATTTCTTCTGTTTCTGCCGCCGTCCCCGATGCAAAAATCCATGAGGAAGGCGAGCGCCTCGGCGGTCTTTGGCGCGGGCACGCCGAGCGACTGGACGTCGCGTGCGGAGAGCGCGAGCTCCCGCGGGGAAAAGGGGACGCCTTCGGCTTTCATGCGTTGCAGGATCCCTTCCCATTTGACGACGGCGGGCGCCGTGCGGAGGTCGTCCTTGCACGCCGAAAAATCCGCTTGTTTGAGGGCGAGAAGGAGGGGGAGCCTGTCCCCGCAGGCGATGAGTTTTCTGCGCACCTTGTATTCCCCGGTTTGCAGGTCGAGGTCGTACATGTGCTCTTTGACGAGAAACACCGTCTCGTCCGTGAGTTTGGACGGGGCTCTGAGCCGCTGCAAAAATTCCCGTGCGATGCGCGCGCCCTCCTCGGCATGCGCGTGAAAATTCCCGTCGCGGAGCTTGCAAAAGGGCTTCCCCACGTCGTGCAGCAGGGCGGCGAACCGAATCCCGGGCACGCTGTACCGCACGCAGCGGAAGGAATGCTCGACGACGTCGTGCGCGTGGAACCGCTCGTTCTGCATCATGCCCTCGCCCAAGGCGAGTTCGGGCAGAATCTCTTTGAGGACGCCCGTCCCGCGCAGGATGCACAGCCCGCGGTAGGGGGCGTCCCGGTCGTTTTGCTTCCCGTCCGCATGCAGGAGCGCGCGCAGCTCGGCGAAGATGCGCTCGGGGGCGATATCGCGGATGAGAGCGCTCCATTTTGCCGCCCCCTCCAAACATTCCCGGTCGGGCGCAAAGCCCGTCTGGGCGGAAATTCTCGCGAGCCGCATGAGGCGCAGCCCGTCCTCCCCGAACACGCGCTCCGCTTCGCGCACCGTCCTCAGCCGTTTGGCGGCGATGTCCGCCATGCCGCCGAGAGGGTCTGCAAAAACGCCCGCTTTGACGTCATAGTACACGGCGTTTGCGCAAAAATCCCGTCTGCGCGCGTCGCAGACGATATCGTCGGTGAATTCGATCTCGGCGGGCGTATGGATGCCGCGCACGTACTTGTCCGAACGGAAGCGGGTAAACTCGTACTCCTGTCCCCGTCCGTCCTGCAATTTGACCGTGCCCGTATGGGGATAGACGGCGCGCACGGCGAAGCCGCACGCCTCGGCGGCGGAAATGAGATCCTCCTCCCTTGCGGGCGAGCACAGATCCCAGTCGGGGCGCTCCGGAAAGGGCGCTCCCGAAAGAAAATCCCGCACGCTTCCCCCCACGACGTAGAGAGGCACGGGGCAGGCGTCTGCCAATTTTATCAAATTTTCGGGCAAAATTTTTCTCATGGTGTCCCCAAAAAGAAAATTCGTAAAAACAGTATATCAAATTCCGAAAAAAATTGCAATTCCCGCGCGGATATAGTATAATATTCGACGGAAGATTTTTCGCGGGGAAAACAAGATGTTCTATTTTATCGTCAATCCTTGCTCCAAGGGGGCGGGCAAACTTCTCGGACCGCTCATCTCCCGCTTGAAGGAAGAGGGGGTAGAATTCGAGATCGTCGCCGAGGAGGACAGCGGGCAGACTCGCAGCCGCGTCCGCGCCTTGACGGAGGGCGGCGCGCAGAAGGTCGTCGCCGTGGGCGGCGACGGCACGGTCAACGACGTCCTGTGCGGGCTGTACGACCCCGCCCGCATCGAATTGGGCATCGTCCCCGCGGGCACGGGCAACGATTTTGCGACCGCCGCGCGCATTCCCGAGGGGCTCGCCGCCCTCGACCTCATCCTGCACACCGAGGCCAAATATACCGACTACATCGAATGCGGCGACGGCTTGCGCAGCATGAACATCGCCGGATTGGGAATCGACGTCGACATTCTGCAACGCGTCGAGGCGATGGGGCACGGCGGGGAAAAGAGCAAGTATTACCGCGGATTGCTCGCCTCTTTGAAGAGCTACCGGGGGCAGAAGGTCACCGTGAGCGCGGACGGCGAGCGGGAGACGACGGCGCTCATCGCGGCGGTGTGCAACGGCACCGACTTCGGCGGGGGCATCCCCATCTGTCCGCAGGCGAAGCTCGACGACGGACTGCTCGATCTCGTCCTCGTGGACTGTCCGAAGCGCTGGAAGCTGCCGTACTATCTCATACGGCTCATGCGCGGCACCGCGCCCAAGCTTCCCATCTATCATCATTCGCTCGTGGAGGAGGCGGTCATCCGTCAGGAGACGGGGGATAAGGTGCAGCTCGACGGCGAGCTCGTCGAGGCAAAGACGCTCTCCGTGCGCGTCGTCCACGGAAAACTCAGAATGTTCAGGGGCTGACATGGCAAATCTCTATCGCGACGTATTGAACAGCATTCCCACGGCGGCGATCGTGCTGGACAGATCTCTGCGCGTACGGTATATGAACCGCGCGTTCGGGGAGTATTTCCGCACGGGAAAACTCCGCGGGACTCTGCGCGACGTCACGGGCTGCGGCAAAAAGGAAGGGGCGTGCGGCGAGGGCGTGCAGTGCGCGTATTGCCCGCTGCGCAATCTGTTTCTCGAAGTCGCCGAGAGCCGCAAAACGGCTTTCCGCAAGCTCATCCTCAAACGGGGCGAGGAGGGACTCGCGCTCCGCATGAAAGTGCAGCCCCTCGGGAAATATTTCCTCGGCGTCGTGGACAACGCCTACGAGACGGAGATCGCGCGCGAGCTCCATTCCGCGCAGACCATCCAGCAGCGCCTGCTGCCGCCCGCGTCGATGTCGGACGGCGTGCCCTATTCCTTCACCTATATCCCCTGCCGGGAGATCGGCGGGGACCTTCCCGACGTTTACAGCGTGGGAGGGGACACGATGGGCTTTCTCGCGGACGTCTCGGGCAAGGGCGTTGCGGCGGGGATGCTCTCCGCCTTCGTCAAGGCGGGCTGGGACAGGAGCGACCCCTCTCCCGCGCGCGCCCTCTGCGGGCTTAACGCCAAATTTCAGGAACTCAACCTCGACGAGCGCTCCTATGTCACCGCGGCGGCGGTGCGCATCGACCGGGCGGCGGGCGAGATCGTCTACTGCCTTGCGGGGCACAACGCGCCCATTCTGCGCAAGGGAGAGGAGGGCATCTCGGAGATCGATATGTCCTCGCCCCCCATCTCGACGTGGATTCCCGCCTTCCGCTATGAGGAGAGGCGGCTTCCCTACCGCAAGGGGGAGATTCTCGTCCTGCTCACCGACGGCGTGACCGAGAGCCGCAGCCCCGAGGGCGAACAATTCTCCTTGGAGCGGGTGGAAGCCATTTTGCAGCGCTCGGAGAACGCGGAGCGCTTTATCGAACGCCTCAAAGCGGCGCTCAAAGATTTCTGCGGTACGTTTTCGGACGACATCACCGCGATCGCCTTCGACCTCTGACCAATGAAAAAGCCGCGCCCCTTCGAAAGGGCGCGGCTTTTTTGAGCGCGATCATTTTTCTTCGAGCACAAGTCTGTTTTCGAGCGCGATGAAGATCGCGTCGAGGATGGTAAGCACCCAGAATTCCCCGAAGATGGTGATGACGAGCGCCATGACGAGGTTGACCGTGCTGTTCTTCCGCAGGAACGCGGACCATCTGACGAGCAGATCGACGATCCAGCCGATGAAGGGCAGGATGAGCAAAACGATCTGGATGATCTTATCTTGTTTGTGGAACCAGGTATCGAAGTTCATAGTATTTTCTCCTTATTGATTTTTAGTCCTGTTGTGCGCCGCGCGCAGGGTCGGGAAAAGTCCCACTTGATTGTATGCACAAAGCGCGCGCGGTATTCCCTCGGAAAATGCCCGCTCCTCGGAGCGGGCAAAATTCTTACGTTTTTACGCTTTCGCAAAGATGAGATGCTTGAAGAGCAGGCACCAAATGAGGTCGATCCATCCGAACGCAAGCCCGAAGAAGGTGACGAGGACGGCGATAAGAAGGGTGACGAGGCTCTTCGTTTTGAGGAATGCCGACCATCTTACGAGAATTTCCACAAACCAGTTCACGACGGGGATGAGGAGCAAAATGATCTGCACAAGTCTGCTCTGTCTGTTAAACCATGTAGCCATAAAGAATCTCCTTTGAATTTATTCTATCATTATTGTACACATTCGGCGGGAGATTGTCAAGAGTTTACATAAAAATTTTAAGAAAATTTTTGTTGAATCCGTTTAACGGTTTCGGACATGGTATGCTCAAAGTTCTTTTCGGAGAAAGATCTCGCCCGTCTCGACATCCTTCCAGCAGATCGTGTTCCCTTCGAGGACGCAATAGGAGTGGCGCGAGCCCTCTTTGGGGATGGAAACGGAGCCGCAGTTGGCATAAAACGACCCGTTCCGCTCCTCGAAGGCGGGCACGTGGAAGTGTCCGCAGAAGAGCACATCGCCCGCGTGGGGGAGCGCAAATTCTCTGTGCCCGTGGGTGAACAGGACGGTGCGCCGTCCGACGGGGAGCAGCAGTACGTTCGCCTCCACGGGAAATTCGAGGACGAGGGAGTCCACCTCGCTGTCGCAGTTGCCCTTCACGCAGAGGATGCGCTCTTTGAGGGAGTTGAGGATGTCTGCGCAGGCGAGCGTGGAATATTCGCGCGGCAGAGGGTTGCGCGCGCCGTGATACAAAAGGTCGCCGAGCAGGATGAGTCTGTCCGCGCCCTCCTCCTTGAAGCGCCGCGCGAGCAGTCTGCAATAGTATGCGGAGCCGTGGATGTCGGAAGCAATGACGTATTTCATGAAATTCTCCTTTCAGGTGAGCGGTGCGAACACGGTGGCAAGGCGCAGGAGCGCCCGCATCGCCGCGGAGCGTTTTTTGCGCGGGGAGCCCTGTCTCCAACAGTCCGCAAAGTCGCGTTCGAGCTTTTCCGCCAGCTCTCTGTCGTCGAAGAGCGCGCCGCATTCCGCCTGCTCGAACATGCTGCGGAAATCGAGGTTATAGCTGGATACGACGGCATATCTGCCGTCGACGACGATGTTCTTCGCGTGCAGAAACCCCGCCGTATAGGTGCGCACGCCTATTCCCGCCCGTTCGAGCTTCTCTGCATAGGCGTCCGTCAAAAGATACACCGATTTTTTGTCGGGGACGGCGGGAATCATCACCCTCACGTCCACCCCGCGCGCCGCGGCCTGGGTCAGCGCGTCGAGGAGGGGAAGGGGGAGGGAGAGGTAGGGCGTAAAGAGCAGGATGCTCTTTTGCGCCGCCGAAAACAGCATGGAGAATGCGGCGGGCGCGAGACGGGCGCCCGTTCCGCCGTCGGAGAGGACGAGAAAGGGGATGCCCTGCGAATCGGTTTTTTGTTCCTCAAAGACGCCTTCCGACGGACGAAGGGCATACCATGTCCGAAGGAAGAGCTCCGAAAACGCGGACACGTCCCCTTCAAGCCGCACTGCGGTGTCCTTCCAATGCCCGAAGCGGATGCGCTTTCCCACGTATTCGTCGGCGAGGTTGATGCCGCCCGTGTAGGCGATGCCGTCGATGACGGCGATCTTGCGGTGGTCGCGGCGGGAGACCCCTTTTTTCAGGCGCATGCGCGAGAAAACGGCTGCGCGGATGTTGCGCGCGGCAAGTTCCTTGGGGAAGTTTGCGGGCAGCGTCAGCGCACAGCCGAAGTCGTCATAGATGAGACGCACATCCGCGCCGTGCGCCGCACGCTCTTCGAGCAGACGCAAAATTTCTCCGAAAAATGCGCCCCGCGCCACGATGTAATATTCGAGCCAGATGCGCCGCTTTGCGTGCGCGAGGTCAAAAAGCAGCGCTTGTTCCATCGCCTCGCCCGTCTCGAAATAGTCTACCTTGCGCGCGGCGGCGGGCAAAATTCCCGTCATGCGGAAGTTGAGCGAAGCGATGCGGGAGAACAGGTCGCCGCCCGCGGGAAGGGGAACGGGGGGCGTGCGTCTCATCAGAAAGAGCACGGCGGCAGCGCCGAGATAGGGCAGGAAGGCGATGAGCACGAGTTTGGCGGTCTTGCTCTCCGGATTGCCCTCCGAGGCAAGGAGAACGCACGCCGTGACGAAAGAAAATACCCGCTCCGCGAGCGCGACGGGCGCAAGCAGGCGGGGCAGTCTGATCGCGAGAAAGATGCCGCACGCAGCGAGCGTTACGGCGGCGAGCATGAAGGGGAACAGTCTCCCCCTGAAAAAGTAGCGGAGCCTACGCATATATGTATCCGGCGTGCGCGGCTCCCGGGGCGCGTCAAGCGCGCGGTCACAGCATATCCACGAAATTCACTTCGTCCGCATCGCGGTCGATACGGGAGGGATAGTCGGCAAGAAGGGCTTCGAGCGCGGCGGGCTTGATGACGTTCGCGCGGTACGGCGAGGGGTCGACGGCTTTGTTCGCCATGAGATTGATGGCGGTGGGGAGATGGTCGTAGCCGTTGTTGATGCAGTGCACGGTGAGGTGTTTGCGGATGGCGGGGGTGAGATCGAGCCGCACGTTGTTGCTGCTGGACCCGTAGATCACGGTGTTGCCTCCCCGCGCGGTGAGACGGAACGCGAGCTCGGGGTCGTTGCCCACCGCCGTGGAGACGTACACCGAGCCGTCCGCAAGCCTTCCGCCCGTGACGGCGGCAACTTCGTCGAGCGTGTGCTCGTCGGAGAGCATGGTATAGTAGACGCCGCATTTCCGCGCGAAATCGAGGTGGGACTCCATCGTGTCGAGGAGAATGGGCGCAGCCTGCTGATAGATGAGGAGCTGGCAGACGAGGATGCCGATGAGATTCGCGCCGACGACGGCGATATGTTTTCCTTTGGAGATCTCCAACCGTTCGCAGATTCCCCGCGCGAGGGCGAGGTGGTGGAGGAGGAGCGCCCGTTCGTCCGAGACGGAGGCGGGCAGAGCGGTCATAAATTCGGGTGCAACGAGCAAAAAGTCACGGCAGAATCCGTCGATATTTCTTCCGCAGATGTCGTAATCGGGGGCGGAAAAATCGCGCTTCTGCGTTCCGCTCATGTCGGCGGGACGGAAGGTGTGAAGGAGCACGCGCGTGCCGCGTTTGAAATAGGGGTCGCCGTCCTCGGAGACGACGCCGACGGCATATCTGCCCGGGATGATGGGATATCTCACGCGCACGGAACCCTCATAGAGCGTTGCGTCGAGGCTGTTGACGAGCAGCTTGGTCACGCGCACGCGAAGCTTCCCTTCCTCCTTTTCGGGAAGGGGTTCTTCAAATCTCTGCAACTTTCTCGGGCCCGTGAGCCGGTAGACGTTCATCATCTTCTCCTTTCTGCAATTTCCGTGTTCTTCCCCTATATTATACCGCCAAAGAGCGGATTTTGCAAGGCTTTTCGCGAGATTTTGTTTGCCTTGCGGAGATTCTCAAAAAAAACGCCGCTTTTTTCGATTGCATTTGCAAAATCAGTTGACGAATCCGTAAAAAACGTTTATAATAGTCGCGTATCATGCAGAAAAGTACGGAGCGAGGTGAACGAATATGAAGACAGGTATTCATCCGAAGTATCAGGAAGTCACCGTTGTTTGCGCTTGCGGCGCAACGTTCAAAACGGGGTCGACCAAGAACGCGGAGGTTCTCAAAGTCGATATTTGCAGCAAATGCCACCCCTTCTTCACGGGGAGACAGAAGCTCGTCGATACCGGCGGCAGAGTCGATAAGTTCAAGAAGAGATACGGAATCTGACGCAAGCACAGCCCCCCGACACGCGGGGCTGTTTTGCTATGCTCGCCTCAAAACGGCAGAGAGGACATCGCGGTGAAAAAGAAAACAAACAGGACATATATCGGCGGACAAGCCGTCATTCAGGGCGTCATGATGCGCGGAAAGCGCAGCATGGTGACCGTTGTGCGCGCGGACGACGGGAGCACCCTCACCGAGGCGCGCCGCTTGCCCCCGCCCGAGGAGCGGAAGAAGTGGCAGAGGCTTCCCTTCCTTCGCGGCGTCGTCAACTTCGTCTCCTCCCTCGTGGACGGGACGAAAATTCTCATGCGCAGCGCGGAGGCCGCCCTTCCGGAGGAAGAGGAGAAAGAGCAGTCCGGCGATCGAAAAGTGAGCTCGGGCGCCATTTTGTCCGTCGTCTCCACCCTCATCGGCGTCGTGCTCGCCGTTGCGCTCTTTTTCGTCGCGCCGCAGGCAGTCACCAAGGCGATCGCAAACGTCGCGCCCGCCGTCAATTCCCACTACGGCATCTATTTCAACCTCATCGAGGGGGGGATCCGCCTCGCGATCTTCTTCCTCTATATCCTGTTTACGCTCTGTTTCAAATCGCTCCGCGAGACGTACATGTACCACGGTGCGGAGCACAAGACCATCAACTGTCACGAATACGGGCTCGCGCTCACGGTGGAGAACGTGAAGAGCTGTACGCGCATGCACGACCGCTGCGGAACGACCTTCCTCTTCATCGTGATGTTCATCTCCATCCTCATTTTCGCCCTTGTGGGCGTTCCCCTCAACATGCTCTATGAGGCGGCGGACATCGGCGGCATCCTGTCCTTCCTCATCTCCCTTGCCGTCAAGCTTCTCTGCCTGCCCATCGTCGCCGGGGTCTCCTACGAGGTGCTCAAATTGCTCGCAAAGACGGATTCGCCCCTCGTTCTGCCCCTCAAAGCGCCCGGGTTCCTTCTGCAAAAACTCACGACGCGCGAGCCCACGGATGATATGATCGAATGTGCGATTCTCGCCTTCGAAGGCGTGAAAGCCATGGACGCCGACCCGCGCATCCCCGAGAAATTTTTTCCCGCGGAGATCAAGCTCTCCGAGCTCTCCAAACAGATCAAGGGGAGCTTTGCGCGGCTGGGCATCGACGAATCGGATGCGGAGTGGATTCTCTCGCTCACGTTGAAGATCCCGCGCAGCGCGCTCTCGGAAGAGCGCGTTCTGACGCGCACCCAATGCAAAGCGGTTCTCGACGTCTATGACGAGCGCGCCACGGGCAGACCGCTGTGGTATATCTTCGGCGACGCGGAATTTTACGGGAGGACGTTCAAGGTGGACGAGCGCGTGCTCATCCCGCGCCCCGAGACCGAGCTTCTGGTCGAGCGCGCCCTCCGCTATGTGAAAAGAGGGGACGCCGTGCTCGATCTGTGCACGGGAAGCGGCGCGGTCGCCGTCTCCGTCGCCTGTGAGACGGGGGCGAAGGTCACTGCCTCCGACATCTCGGAGGACGCCCTCGCAGTCGCCCGTGAAAACGCCTCCTTAAACGGCGCCGCCGTGGACTTCGTGGCGAGCGACCTGTTCGAAAACATCGGCGGCGTCTATGCGGTCATCACCGCAAATCCGCCCTATGTGTGCCGCGGGGAGATCTCCTCTCTGCCCGACGACGTGAAGAATTTCGAACCCCATATCGCACTGGACGGCGGGGAGGACGGGTTGGACTTCTACCGCGCCATCGCGGAAAAAGCGCCCGGACATCTTGCCGCGGGCGGCGTGCTCCTCGTCGAATGCGACGACAAACAGGCGCAACAGGTCGCGTCTCTGTTTACGGAGGCGGGATTAACGGACGCCGAGATCTTCTACGACCTTTCGGGCTGTGCGCGCGTCGTCAAGGCGGTGCGCGCATGCTGAAACGCATCGAAGAGATCGTAAAGCGCTACGAAGCGCTCACCCAAACGCTCTCTTCTCCCGAGGCGTACCGCGACCCCGACTTTGCCGCGCTCTCCAAGGAGCGCGCCGAGCTCGAAGAGATCGTGGAGGCATACCGCGATTTTGAGCGCACGAACGCGGACATGGGTGCCGCGTTTGCGGAGGCGGAGCGCGAAACGGGGGAGATGCGCGACCTGCTTTTGGAGGAAGGATACGCCCTCAAAGAGACGCTCAAAGAAAAGGAGCATGCGCTCAAAGCGCTGCTGCTCCCCAAGGACAGGGACGACGAGCGGAGCTGTACTTTGGAGATCCGCGCGGGCGCGGGCGGCGAGGAAGCCGCGCTGTTCGCCTATGAATTATACCGCATGTATATGGGGTATTGCGAAAAGCACCGCTTCGGCTGGGAGGTCGTGAATCTCTCGGAGACCGAGCTCGGCGGCGTCAAGGAGGCGATCGTCCTCGTCGGCGGGAAGGAGGCTTACCGCCGCCTCAAATACGAGAGCGGCGTGCACCGCGTCCAACGTGTTCCCGAGACGGAATCGCAGGGACGGATCCACACCTCGACGTGTACCGTCGCCGTTCTGCCCGAAGCGGAGGAAGTGGACGTGCAGATCGACGAAAAGGACATCCGAATCGACCTGTTCCGCTCCTCGGGCGCAGGCGGGCAGAAGGTCAACAAGACGGAGACCGCGATTCGCATCACCCATTTCCCCACGGGCATCGTCGTGACTTGCCAGGACGAGCGCAGCCAGCTCAAAAACAAGGAGAAGGCGTACCGCGTCCTCAAATCCCGTCTGTACGACTACTACCGGAGCCGCGCCGAGGGGGCGGAGGCGGAAAACAGAAGGAGTTTGGTGGGAACGGGGGACCGCAGCGAGCGCATCCGTACCTACAATTTCCCCCAGAGCCGGATCACCGACCACAGAATCGGGCTTTCCGTGTTCAATATGGAGAGTTTTCTTGCGGGCGATCTCGATGAGATGATCGACGCGCTCGCCCGTGCGGACGTCGAACGCCGTCTCGCTTCGGAATAAAGAAAAGGCGGGTCCCCGAAGGGGACGCCGCGGACAGGGAGGTATTTATGGAAAGACTTGCAAAGCGCATCCGCACCATTTCCCCCTCGCAGACGCTCGCGATCAGCGCGAAAGCGAAGGCGATGAAGGCGGCGGGGGAGGACGTCATCTCTTTCAGCGTGGGGGAGCCCGATTTCTCCACGCCCGAGCACATCGTGGCGGCGGCGATCGACGCCCTCGAAAAGGGGCACACGAAATATACGCCCTCCTCGGGGCTCACGGAGCTGCGCCGCGCCATCGCCGCAAAATTTCTGCGCGACAACGACCTCGAATATGAGCCCTCGCAGATCATCGTCTCCAACGGCGCCAAACATTCCATCTTCAACGCGGTCTATGCGCTCGTGGACGAGGGAGACGAGGTCATCATCCCCGCGCCCTATTGGCTGACCTATCCCGAAGTGGTGCGCGTCGTCGGCGGCGTGTCCGTGTTCGTACAGGCGAGCAAAAAGACGGGGTTCAAGATCACGCCCGAACAGCTCGCGGGCGCCATCACCCCCAAAACGAAACTCTTCATCTTCAATTCCCCCTGCAACCCCACGGGCGCGGTGTATTCCGAAGCGGAAGTGCGCGCGCTTGCGGAAGTCTGCGTGCGGGCGGGAATTTTCGTGCTGTCCGACGAGATCTACGAAAAACTCGTGTACGGAGAGGCGAGACCCTTCTCGTTCGCCGCTTGCAGCGAAAAGGCGAAGGCGCTCACGGTCACCGTCAACGGCGTCTCCAAGACGTATGCCATGACGGGTTGGAGAATCGGCTATCTCGCCGCCCCGCCCGACATCGCCAAGGCGATCGATTCTTTCCAGAGCCATGCGACGAGCAATCCCAACTCCATCGCGCAGTACGCGACGATTAAAGCGCTCAACTCGCCCGAAGCGGCGGTGGAGGAGATGGTCGCCCGCTTTGCGCGCCGCCGCCTCGCCATGATCGAGCGCATCTCCGAGATGCAGGGCGCCTACTGTATCATTCCCGACGGCGCGTTTTACGCCATGCTCGTCGTCTCGGGCGCCTACGGGAAACGGTTCGGCAGCCGCGAGATCAAAAATTCCGTGGATTTCGCAGACGTCCTTTTGGACGCCGCAAAGGTCGCGGTCGTTCCCGGCGTCTCCTTCGGCGCGGACGACTGCGTACGCCTCTCCTATTCGCTCTCCATGAAGGATATGCTCGAAGGACTCGACCGCATCGACGCCTTCCTGCGATCTCTCGATTGATATTGACGGTATGAAACGTTCGGATGCCGCCACCCGTTGGGGTCTGCTCGGCTATTTTCTGAAAGGGAGCCTCGCGCTCTTTTTATGCGGCATCGCCGCGAATTTTTTGGGCACCCTTCTCGGCGCCCTGATTCCGCAGGTCATCTCCGTGACGATCGACAGCGTCATCGGCAGGGAGGAACTCTCTTCGCGCAACGGCTGGATCGTCGAAGTGCTGGGCGGAAGGGAGTATCTCGCCGGGCACATGTGGCTGCTCGCCGTCCTCATCGCCTCGCTCGCTCTTTCGATCGCGCTCTTTCATTATCTGCGCCTGTATTTCAACACGCGCGCCAACCAGACCATGGTGCGGCGCATGCGGGACAGTCTCCTCAGCCATATCCGCAGACTGCCCATGTCGTGGCACCGCGCGCACAGGACGGGGGACGTCATCCAGCGCTGCACTTCCGACGTCAACACCGTCTCCAATTTCGTCTCGGGACAGCTCGTCACCCTCTTTCGGATTCTCATCCTCGCCGCCGTGTCCGTCGTAATGATGTTTCTCATGAATCCCACGCTCGCGGCGGTCGCGGCTTCCTTCGTCCCCGTGCTCATCGCCGTCTCCTATCTCTTCGACAGGAAGATGAAGAGGCGCTTCCGCGAATGCGACGAGCAGGAGGCGGTGCTCTCCGCTATCGCGCAGGAGAACTTTTCGGGCGTCCGCGTCGTCAAGGCATTCGGCGCCGAACGCCGCGAACGGGACAAGTTCGAGCGGCAAAATACCTATTATACCGGTCTGTGGGTGCGCATCGAAAAGTTTCTCGCCCTGTACTGGACGGCGAGCGATCTGTTCGTCTCCCTGCAACTCATGCTCATCATCGTGCTCGGCAGCGTGTTCTGTGTGCGCGGCGAACTTTCGCCGGGCGACCTCGTCGCGTTCATCTCCTACAACACCATGCTCATGGACCCCGTCCGCCAGCTCGGGCGCATCATCTCCAATCTCTCCAAGGCGGGCGTCTCCATCGACCGTATCTCGGAGATCATGAATGCCGTCGAGGAGCGGCAGGGCGGCGGGGAGCTTCTCACGGGGGATATCGTGTTCGACAACGTGAGTTTTTCCTACGGGGATGGCAAGAATGCGCTCGAAAATATCAGTTTTACCCTGCCCGAAGGCGAGACGCTGGGCATCGTCGGCGCGACGGGGAGCGGAAAATCCACGTTGGTTGCCCTTTTGGCGGCGCTCTATCCTCCCTCTTCGGGGACGGTCACCGTCGGCGGACAGGACATCTCGGCGCTCCCGCCTTCCCTTGTGCGCAGCCAAATCGGGCTCGTTTTGCAGGAGGGGCATCTCTTTTCCCGCACGGTGGGGGAGAATATCGCCCTCGCCGCAGAGGACGCGGGAGCCGACGAGGTGCGGGAGGCGGCAAAGATCGCCTGTGTGGACGAGAATATCCATTCCTTTGCAAAAGGTTACGACACCCTTGTGGGCGAACGCGGGGTCACGCTCTCGGGCGGGCAGAAGCAGCGCGTCGCCATCGCGCGCACCCTCCTCAGGCATACGCCCTACCTCATCTTCGACGATTCTCTCTCCGCGGTGGACAGCGACACGGACGCCGCCATCCGCGCCAATCTCAAAGAATTCTGCAAAGGCGCGACGACGGTCATCGTCTCCCATCGCGTGACGACGGTCATGCACGCCGACAACATTCTCGTCATGGACGGGGGCAGGATCATCGAGCGCGGCACGCATGAAGCGCTCTTGGCGGCGGGCGGAATGTACCGGAAGATCTATGATGTACAGATGAGCCTGCCCGAGGAGCTCGCGAAGGAGGTGCGGAATGGCTGACGCGCT
The DNA here is from genome assembly GCA_947625385.1 of uncultured Clostridia bacterium. Classification (GTDB taxonomy): domain Bacteria; phylum Bacillota; class Clostridia; order Christensenellales; family Borkfalkiaceae; genus Gallimonas. The sequence goes on along the minus strand of CANQOB010000020.1, from coordinate 9,208 downwards.
TCCCAAGAAAAAACTGCGCATGTTCGGTCTGGGCAAGCTCCGTCCCTTCGTGAAAAATTACAAGGGACTCTTCGCGTCCATGATCGCGGCGACCTTTTTGAGCGGTCTTTTACAGACGGTGCTCCCGCTCTTCCAGCGGTACGCCATCAACACCTTCATCGAGGGGGAGACGCTCGAAGGCATCGGAATCTTTGCCCTTGTCTACGCCGTCTGCATTGCGCTCATCGCCGTCGTGGACTACATAGCTTCCTACGGCTGCTGCAAGATCGAGATGTTCATCCTGCGCGACATGCGCCGCGCCTCCTTCGATCATCTTCAAAGGCTCTCCGTGTCCTATTACAACCGGAACGGGGTGGGAAAGATCCATGCGCGCGTGATGAGCGATACGGAGGCGATCTCCTCCGTCGTCTCCTGGGATGTCCATACGGGGGTCTGGAACGCGGTGTACGCGCTTTCGGCGGTCGTCGTCATGTTCCTGCTGCATCCGCTTTTGGCGCTTTTGGTGGTCGCCGTCATTCCCCTTGTAGCCCTCGTCTCCGCGTATTTCACCGGAAAACTCACGAAGATCGGCAGGCAGGTGCGGGAGATCAACGCCGAGATCACGGGGGACTTCAACGAGGGCATCTCGGGCGCGGAGACCGCCAAAACGCTGTGCGTCGAAAAGAAACTCGACGGGGATTTTTACCGAAAGACGCGCGCCATGCACCGCGCGAGCGTCAAGCAGGGGCATTACCGCGCCCTGTTCACCTCCGTCGTCTCCTTCGCCGCCTATCTTGCGCTCGCGCTCGTTCTCTGGTACGGCGGGGCGATCACGGCTGCCGATCTTGCTTTTCTCGGCACGCTCACCGTGTTCATGAATTTCGCGCAGGGGCTCATGCAGCCCGTGCAGTGGGCGGTGGACGCCCTCTCCGACCTCATTTCCGTCAAAGTCAATATCGAGCGCTTCACGGCGCTCCTGGAGACGGAGAGCGATATCCAAGAGCGGCGGGAGGTCGTCGAAAAGTACGGGGACGAATTTTGCCAAAAGCGGGAGAATTGGGAGAAACTTCACGGCGAAGTCGCCTTTGACGACGTGACCTTCCGCTATCCCGACGGCGAGGAGGATGTCCTGGAACATTTTTCGCTCACCGTTCCGCAGGGCGCGCTCGTCGCCATCGTGGGGGAGACGGGCGCGGGGAAGTCGACGATCGTCAACCTCGTGTGCCGCTTCTTCGACCCCACAAAGGGGCGCGTCCTCATCGACGGCAGGGACGCCCGCGAGCGCAGCGCCAGCTGGCTCCACGCCAATATCGGCTATGTTTTGCAGACTCCGCATCTCTTTTCGGGCACGCTGCGGGAAAATCTCGCCTACGGGCGGGAGGACGCGACGGACGGGGAGATCTGGGAAGCCGTTCGCCGCGTGCACGCGGAGAGCATCGTCGAGCGGCTGGGCGGTCTCGACGCCGCGATCGGGGAGGGCGAACTCTCGGTGGGCGAAAAACAGCTCCTCACGCTGGCGCGCGCGATTCTCGCCGACCCCGCCCTCTTTATTTTGGACGAGGCGACCTCTTCGGTGGATTCGCTCACCGAAGCGCGCATCCAAAGCGCGATCGAGACGGTGCTCGCCGGCAGGACGAGTTTCGTCATCGCGCACAGACTTTCCACCGTACGGAATGCGGACGTCATTCTCGTCATGGACGGCGGGAAGATCGCCGAGCGCGGTACGCACGCGTCCCTTCTGGCGGCAAAGGGCTTGTATTACGAGCTGTATGTGCGGCAATTCCGCGAGGAACGGGAGCGTTCTCTCGCTTCTCCGTGAAAATTCATGCGATTTGCGGAGATTTTTTCGCAAAACCCTTGAAAGTTGGACGGAAATTTGTTAGAATAGTATCACGAAACATAGCCGAACGGCTAAGGAGGCAATCATGATCAAAATCATCTGCGGCCCCAAGGGCAGCGGAAAGACCAAGCAACTCATCGAAATCGCGAACAATGCCGTCGCCACCGCGAAGGGGCACCTCGTATTCATTACGGACACCAAGCGTTATATGTACGATTTGAAGCGTGACATCCGCTTCATCGACGTGACGGACTATTCCGTGGCGGGCGAGGAAGCGCTGTGCGGGTTCGTCAAGGGCGCGATCGCAGGCAGCTACGACAACGAATTCGTCTATCTCGACGGGGCGGCGCGCATTGCGGGGAAACCGCTTTCCGAAATGGCGCAGCTCTTCTATATGTTGGATAAAGTCGCCGCATTCCGCGGCATCGAGCTCTGGATCACGTGCAGCTGCGCCGAGGAAGAGCTCCCCGACTTCGCAAGAAAGTACCTGTAAGGGAACGGGCGGCTCCCTCTCGGGAGCCCTCTTCCGGGGAACGGTCTTATGGAATTTATCAGCACAAGAGGCGGCGAGCGCGTCACGGGCGCGCAGGCGATCGTAAACGGGATGGCAGTGGACGGCGGATTGTACGTCCCCGCCGTCTTTCCGCGCATTTCGGCGGAGGAGCTCTCCGCCATGCTCGGAATGGACTATGCCGAACGCGCCGCTCTCGTCCTCGGGAAATATCTCGATGAATACGACCCCGCAGGGCTGCTCTCCGCGCTCAGATCGGCGTATGCGAATTTCGAGGGGGACGACCCGGCGCCGCTCGTCCGCATGGACAACGGGATGTATGTTCTCGAACTCTTCCACGGTCCCACCTGCGCCTTCAAGGATATGGCGCTCACCGTCCTTCCCTACCTTCTCAGGGAGGGGTGCCGCCTTCTCGGCATCGACAAGGAGGTGCTCGTGCTCACCGCGACGAGCGGAGACACGGGCAAGGCGGCGCTCGAAGGCTTTGCCGGCAAAGACGGCGTCAAAGTGATGGTGTTCTATCCCGAGGAGGGCGTTTCCGGGATGCAGAAATTGCAGATGTGCACGCAGGACGGGGACAATGTGAACGTCGTTGCCGTGCGCGGCAATTTCGACGACTGTCAGGCGGGCGTCAAGAAGATCTTCCGCAAGCACCGCGCGGAGATCGGGCAAGAAGTCTTGCTCACTTCGGCGAACTCCATCAATTTCGGAAGGCTCGCCCCGCAGATCGCCTATTATTTTTCCGCATATTGCGACCTTGTGACCTCCTCCCAGATCGGAATGGGCGACAAAGTGGACTTTTGCGTGCCGACGGGCAACTTCGGCAACATCCTTGCGGGCTACTATGCGATGCGGATGGGGCTCCCCGTGGGGAAACTTCTGTGCGCTTCCAACCGGAACTGCGTGCTCTCCGACCTCTGGAAAACGGGCACGTACGATACCAAACGTCCGTTTTGGCGTACGATGTCCCCGTCCATGGATATTCTCGTCTCTTCCAATTTCGAACGGCTCATCTTCGAGCTCTCGAACAGGGACGGCGCTCTCACATCCGAACGCATGCGCTCCCTTGCGCAGACGGGGCGATATTCCCTCGGCGCGGAAGAGCTCAACGAATTCCGCGATCTGTTCTATGCGGATTTTGCGAACGAGGACGATACGGTGGAGTGCATCTACGACTTTTTCGAAGAGTACGGCTATCCGATGGATACCCATACGGGCGTTGCGATGTGCGTGGCGAACCGCTACAAGAAGAAGCTCGACGACGACCCCATGTCCGAAAAGCACCCCCTCGTCGTGCTGTCCACGGCGAGCCCGTACAAGTTCCCGCAGGACGTTCTCTACGCGCTCACGGGCAACGACGTCAAGGATTCCTTCAAGGGCGTCAAGCGCATCCACTTGCTCACCGCGATGAAGGTCCCGGAGGCGATCAAATCCGTCCGGTATAAACCCATCCGCTTCAAGACGACGGTTTCGTCGGACAAGATGCTCGCAGAAGTTTTGAAGTTTATCGGATGAGTATTCTTTTCGGCGAAAATCTTTGCGTGCGCAAATATTTTCGTCGAGCGAATGAGCGTTTCTGCCTCAATAGGCTCGTTGCGATTATTCGTTTCAACGGACAATAAGCCTGCGGTGGCGTGGCAAATGGGGTCGCGCAGCGCAAAAGCGTGGTTTTGCTCGCGCACAAATTTGGAATACGGGCACGCGGCGGTTCCTGCCGCTCAACTTGCTTTTTCCTTTCAAAGAAAAGAGCAAACAATAAATCAAGTTCATACTTCCTCCCTAAATAAGTAAGGCTTCGGGGATTTTCCCCGGGGTCTTACTTTTTTTTGTTTCGACGAAAATCTTTGCGTGCGCAAATATTTTCGTCGAGCGAATAGGCGTGTATGCCTTAATGAGCTCGTTGCGGTTGTTCATTTCAACGGACAGTGTGTGTACCGTGGTGCGCATATAGGGTGAAAAAGCAAAAAGCGTGGTTTTTGCTTTTTCCTTTATTGGAGCTTTAGCGGAAATAAACCCCCAGTTATACTGGGGGAAGTAAAAGTACTTTAGTAAATAAAAACCTCATGATATAATGGAGTGAAGGTTTGGCGACCGCATCACTAACAAAATATCAGGAGGTTTTTAACGAAATGAAGAATGAAGTAAAGCACACAGCGCATTCGACGTACAGATGTGAGTATCATATCGTGTTTGCGCCGAAATATCGAAGGAAGGAGATATACGGACAGCTGAAGAAGGATATAGGGGAGATCATACGGAAGCTCTGCAACGAGAAGAAAGTGGAAATCATCGAAGCAGAAGCATGTCCGGACCATATCCACATGCTGGTAAGCATACCGCCTTACATCAGTATAGCACAATTCATGGGATTTCTCAAGGGAAAGAGCACACTATCAAGCGTAACGGCGGCCTCGTATATAACTTTAACTGCGGCAACCATATAAGGCTTGGCAAATCGTATTGTTTTTCTCATCACATCGCAGCGAAGGACTTGGAAGAGATCATTCTCGAAGATATCCGCTCTATGGCACAGAGGGTTACGCTCGACGAACAAGAAATACGCGAGGCATTCATACAGCATAATGCAGAACTTGAAGAAAGGGCGATAAAATCTTCGCAGAGAGAACTGAAAATCAAGCAAAAACGGCACGGCGAACTTTCCCATCTCATGCAAGCCGCCTATGAAGATAAAGTGCGTGGAAAGATCCCCGAGGACATCTGCATATCATTCATTGAGAAATACTCCGCCGAGCAAAAATCACTTGCGGGAGAGATGGAAGAACTCGAAAAGAGATTGAGCGAAACGGAAACCGTCCGCCAAAACGTAGACGACTTCATACGGGATATAAAGAAATATCTTGACGCGCCTATACTTACTCGCGAAATGTGCTATGAACTCATTGACCGCATCATTATTGGCGGTTTACCCAAAGTCACGGGCAAAGAGAGAACCATCGAGATCGTCTATAAAGTAGACATTGCCTCCGTTTTACGCGACCGATTCAAGAAGTAAAAAGAAAGGCGTATGAGTTCCCCGCTCATGTGCCTATTTTTATGCCTTTCCCCTATAACCCCATAGTGTCCATAAATTTATGTCACAACGGTAGGCAAGAACGAACGCATAATACAGGAGTACATTAGGAACCAGTTGGAAGAAGATAACATGCACGAGCAAATCAGCATGAAAGAGTATATAGACCCGTTCACGGGTAGCAAGAATAAGTAGGCAAAAAAGACAGCCGCTTGAAGCGGCCGCCCGAGATAGTGATGCGATGCCAAATTTCGGTGCCCGTTTACGGGTCAGCTGGCATCATCCCCTTTTAGGGGTTGTGCAAACCACCAGTTCACTGGTGGTTTTGATTCTTTCGGCGAAAAGCTTTGATTGCAAGAAAATTTTTATTCTCAATTTTCTCATTCCGGTCCCGAAATCGACAGAAGAGGACGCAAAAAAGCATAATTAGGACGAAAGAGTTGAAAAATCAAAACTTTTCTTGTAAGCTCTTATCAGAAGGGGCGAATGTGCGCAGTTCGCTCCCCGAAAATCCGAAAGGAGGAGTTTATGAGGAAAATACCTTGGGGCATACTCGCGGGAATCTGTGCGATCGTTGTGTTTTTTGCGACGATCGGAACGGTTGCCGCGTTTATTGTTCTGAATAGCATCGCGGGTCAGACAAATACGACTGCCACGATGTTCGACGAATGGTGGCAGACTCTCTTGTTTGTTGCCGATATCGTGTTCTTGCTCGGGTTTGCGGGCTCGCTCACGATGTACATTTTAGGGGTCGTCCGTACAAGGAGGGAAAAGGAATGAAGAAGATTTTCAAGCGCTCCGTCTGGACATTGCTCGCGATATTCTTTGCGCTCATTTTCGTGATCGTTCTCGTGGGGGACACCATTGCTTCGGATTTTGAGAGCTGGATCGATTCATTTTTCGATGTAACGAGATATCAACTCGTCAACGACGAATCCGGAGAAGATCCCGAAGAGACGCAGTATTTCAAGTCGGACTATGCCTTAAAAGACGAAAACGGAAAGCTTGCGCTCGTCAAGGACGATCAAGGGGTCTATCATCAGACGTACGACAATGCGGCGATGCGCGCCCATTCCTTGGACGTTGCCGAACGCGTGGGGGAAGAGGGCTCCGTTCTTTTGTGGAACTTCGACAACGCGCTTCCGCTCTCCAAGGGCGACAAAGTGACGACGTTCGGCATGAGCAGCATTTTGGGTTGGCAGCTCTCCGGTCGCGGCAGCGGGAGCGTGGACATCAGCAATCCCCCCGATTATCTCGCAACGCTGCGTGAGAAAGGGCTGGATGTGAACAAGGCTTTCGAGAACGTGTTGAAGCTCGTGAGAGCCAGAGGCGCCAGCCGCAGTTACGGCGAATACGGCTACGAGACTTGGGAAGAAAAAGGGCAACATTTGCATTTCTCTGTCAATGAAGCCTCTTGGACGCTACTGATGCAAAATTCGAAAAATCAGAATGTTGCAGACAGCGTCGGCGAGTACGGCGATGCGGCGCTTTTTGTCGTGACGAGACAGGGCGGCGAGGAGGGAGATACGCTTTACAGCGGCAGCGAATCCGAGGACAACAGCTATCTTTCCTTTACCAACGAAGAGCGCACCGTCATCGAGGGACTGATCGGGCTCAAAAAGGCGAACGTGATCAAAAAAATCGTTCTCCTCATCAACGCGGCGGCGCCCATGAATTTGAAATATGTCAAGGATGATATCTCCGCCGAAGGCGTGGACGCCTGCCTGTGGGTCGGTATCGGGGGCAATGCGCAGTACAACTATGTCGCAGATCTGCTGCTCGGCAACGCCAATCCTTCGGGAAGGCTCACCGATACATGGGTGTACGATTGCATGTCCGCTCCCTCGAACGCCAACTTCGGGAAATACACGTTCACCGAATCCGAGGGCGTGCCGGCTGACTGGGACAATACTTACACCACCAGCGGAAACTACAACAAGGAGTATGTCGTCTATCAGGAGGGCATCTATGTCGGCTACCGCTACTATGAGACCCGTTACGAGGACTATGTGCTGGGCGGCAGAGGCGCGGACAGCGTGAAGGGCTCCATGTCGGGCGCGAGCTGGAAGTATGGGGACGAGGTCGCCTACACGTTCGGGCACGGTGAAAGCTACACGACGTTCTCTTACGGAAAACTTTCCGTGAGAAAGGACGGAACAGACTATAAGCTCTCCGTTTCCGTCACGAATACGGGCAGCGTTGCGGGCAAAGAGGTCGTGGAGATCTATCTGCAAAAGCCCTACACGCAGTACGATATCGAAAACAAGGTGGAGAAATCCGCCGTCGATCTCGTCGGGTTTGCCAAGACGGGACTGTTGGAGCCCGGCAAATCGGAGACGGTGGAGATCACCGTGCCCGAGTACGAGTTCAAGAGCTACGACAGCAACGGGAAAAAGACCTATATCCTCGAAGCGGGGGATTACTACCTCGCCGCGGGCAGGGACGCGCACGACGCGCTCAACAACATCCTCGCCGCAAAGTCGCTGACGAGCGAGCAGAAGTCCCGCATGGACGGAGAGGGGGATACCGATCTTGTCTATAAGGCGTCCTATTCGCACGATGTGGACACGTATGCCGTCTCGCCGTTCACCAATGCTCCCGTGACCAACCAATTCGACGACGTTGACGTCAACCGGTATGTCGGGACGAAGAATCAGGGCGTGAAATATCTCTCGCGCAGGGATTGGAACGACACCTATCCCACGACGAATGCCGTTCTCACGTGTACGGATCCGCAAATGGTCGCCGATCTGCAATACGGCAAAGCCGTGGTGGAGGACCCCGAAGCGGAGATGCCGCTCTACGATACGGTGACGAGCGAATACGGCAAACTCACCCTCATCCAGCTCAAAGGCGTGCCCTTCGACGACCCTCTTTGGGACGATTTGCTCAACCAGATGTCGTTCGCGGAGCAAGTCGATATCATGCGCCGCGGAGCGCACCGCATCGCGGGCGCGACGAGCGTCGCCGCTCCCGGGTTCTTGGCAACGGACGGACCTTGCGGCATCCATGCGGGAATTGCGGAGGGTCTTGACAACCAGATGGCGGAGCCCTGCAACCCGATCGTCGCCTCGACCTTCAATGTCGAGCTGATTGAGGAATACGGGGAAGCATTCGGCATGGAGATTCTCCACATCGGCTATGTGGGCATCTACGGACTGGGCACGAATATCCACCGCAGCGCCTATGGCGGCAGAGCTTGGGAGTACTATTCGGAGGACGGCTTCCTCGCAGGCAAGATCTTTACGGCGGCGAACAACGGGCTCCTCAAAAAGGGCATCGTCATGTTCACCAAGCACTTCGTGCTCAACGAACAGGAGATCTGCCGTGCAGGGGTCACAACTTGGTCGAACGAGCAGGCGCTGCGCGAGATCTATCTGAAACCCTTCGAGACGGGCGTCACGGAGGGACACACCAACGGCTTGATGACGTCTTTCAACCGCATCGGCTGCACCTGGGTGGGACTTCACAAAGGGTTGCTTACGAATGTTCTCCGCGGAGAATGGGGCTTTGAGGGATTGACGGAAACGGATTCTCCGACGGCGCCCCACATGCGCACCAGCACGACCACGATCTATGCCTCCGGTCTCATCGCGGGACAGGATGTATGGATGGGGAGTGTCAATGAGACCGACCTCGATGAGTATCGGAGCAACGCGACCGTCATGCAGGCGCTGCGCCAGGCGGTCCACAGAGTGCTGTACGTACAAGCCAATTCGGCGGCAATGAACGGGTTGACTTCGAGTACGCGCGTCGTCTATGTGACCCCGGCTTGGGAACAAGCGCTTCTCGCCGTGGAGATTCTCTCGGGAATCTTTACCGCCGCGTCCCTTGCCATGCTTGCGGT
>CANQOB010000019.1 GCA_947625385.1 uncultured Clostridia bacterium | reverse complement strand
ATCCTCGGCGAAAAACCGAAGGCATTTCGGCGAAAATCTTTCCTGCGGAAATATTTTCGTCGAGGAAATAAGCTTTGTTGCCTTAACTTGCTTGTCCTCTCGGTCGTTTCATCGGACAATGTGCGTACCGTGGGTGAAAAAGCAAAAAGTGTGATTTTTGCTTTTTCCGTAAAATTTTAGAATAAAGCGCGGCGGCATCGAATGATGCCGCCGCGCACCCAAATTCTAAATTTTGTGCCTTAGGCGGAATTCACTTCCGCCGTGGGCGACACAATTTGCCGAACCCTTTCGGCTTACTGTCCGTTGGAACCTCCAATCGGAAGCAAGCCCGTTAAGGCATATACGCCTATTCGCTCGGCGAAAATATTTCCGCAGGAAAGATTTTCGCCGAAATGCTACACGAATTGCAATATATCCACCAGAATGGCAAATGCGAAGAGGAGCACGATGCCGACGGTGTGGATGACCGCCTCCACCTTGCGGTTGATGGGCTTGCCGCGGATCCATTCGATGACCGTAAAGACGATCTTGCTCCCGTCGAGGGCGGGAATGGGCAAAAGGTTCATCACGGCGAGATTGACGCCGATAAATCCCGCGATCTCCAAAAATCCGCGCAGACCGCCCGCGGAGACCACCTGCGACGTCGTCGCGATCGTCGTCACGGGACCGCCGATGGCTTTGATTCCCAAAAGTCCCGTGAAGAGTTCGCCGAGGATGCGGAAGATCGAGCCCGCGATCTTAAAGGAATAGACGAACGATCTGCCGATGGTCTCGAAGAAGCCGAAGCGGATGAACTCGGTCGAGAGGGAATAGTATTCGTTGCCGTCCTCCCGCCATTCCGTGCCCACGCCGAGCGCGCGGTAGACCGTGGAATAGTCCGAGGAGTTGGCGACCTCGATCTTTTCGAGCTTGTTCCCCTCCCGATCGACCGCACGCAGACGGATGACCTGTTCGACCTCTTCGCGCGTTCCGTCCTCTTTGAGGCGGGAGACGAGAAAGACGACCTCCTCGCCGTCCCGTTTGCCGTTGACGACGGAAATGAGGTCGGTCGTGACGTACAGTCCTCTCCCCTCCGCCGCGAGCAGTACGTCGCCCGCGCGGAAGGAGACCTCGGCGGGATACCCTTCGGCGATCTTGGCGCCGCCCACCTCGATAAAGCTCTGTCCGTAGCCGAAAAAGAGCGCGATGAGAAAAACGAGCGCGAGAAGGTAGTTCATGAGCGCACCCGAAACGAGCACGATGATGCGCTTCCACGGCTTCATATCGGGGAATGCGCCGCCTTCGGCATAAGTCTTGCGCACGCGCTTTTTCCGCGCGCGTTTTTCTTGCGGCAGAGCGGAAGGTTTTGCGGGCTCTGCGGGCGCGGCAGCGGGCGTCACGATGACGACTTCCGACGGCGCATCCGTGAAGGATTCGAAGGGATCCGGGGGCTCCTCTGCGGGCATGGGTGCCTCGTTTTCCGTCCCGTCCTCGCCGTCAAAGGCGCAGAAGCCGCCGAGCGGAATGAGGCGGACGGAGAAGAGCTCCTCCGATTTTTTGCGCTTGCGCTTGAAGATCGCAGGTCCGAAGCCGATGGAAAATTCGGTGATCCTGAATTTGAGAATCTTGCCCGCGATATAGTGCCCCAGCTCGTGAACGGTGATCATCACGAGCAAAATGAGGATGGCAAGCAGGACGGAACCGATCGTTCCCCAGACGGACAAAAGATTATTTTCCATAGACAAGTTCGATTGCGGCGGCGCGGGCGGCACGGTCGGCGGCGGAGAGCGCCTCCCATGAGTCCGCTTCCCCTCTCCCGGCATGCATCAGGACGCCTTCGATAGTTTCCGCGATTTGCAAAAAGGATATGCGGCGCCCCAAAAACGCTTCTACTGCGACCTCCGCAGCCGCATTGAGCGCACAGGGGAGCGTTCCGCCTGCCCTGCCCGCTTGGAGCGCAAGCGTAAAGCAGGGAAATTTTTCCGCGGGGAGACGTTCGAAGTGCAGCGCGCCGATGGCGGCGAAGTCGAGCTGCGGGGCGCACGGGAGCCGTTCGGGACAGGTGAGCGCGAGCTGGATGGGCACGCGCATATCGGGATAGCCGAGCTGGGCGAGCGCCGCGCCGTCCTCGAAATACACGAGGGAATGGACGATGCTCTCGGGATGCACGACCGCTTCGATCTGCGCAAACTCCGCGCCGTACAGCCACTTCGCCTCGATGACTTCATAGCCCTTGTTGAGCAGCGTCGCGCTGTCGACGGTCACCTTTTTGCCCATCTTCCAAGTGGGGTGCGCGAGCGCCTCCTCCGCCGTCACGCGGGCGAGTTCCTCCTTCGTTTTGTGCAGAAAGGGTCCCCCGCTCGCGGTGAGCACGAGGCGGGAGAACTTCGCCCGTCTGTCGAAGTGCAGCGCCTGAAAGATCGCGGAATGCTCGCTGTCCACGGGGACGATCTCCACGCCGTGCGAGAGAGCTTCGCGCATGACGAGTTCGCCGCCGCAGACAAGGCTCTCCTTGTTGGCGAGGAGCACCGTCTTTCGGGCGCGAATCGCGGCGAGCGTATAGGAGAGCCCCGCAAATCCGCCCGCGGCAATGAACGCCGCGTCGCATCCGTCAAAGAGCTCCTCGCGCTTCCCCCGAAACTTTGAAGCGAGCGTCGCGATCTTGGGACGGAACTCCTCTTCGAGCGCGGCGAGGAGCTCCCCCTTTTCGGCGCAGACAAGCGCGGTGATGCAAAATTCGTCGCGGTGGGCGCGCACGACGTCGAGGACCTGTCCGCCGATACTGCCCGTACACCCGATGAGCGCGATTTTTTTCATAAGGACCTCATAAAAACGCGCCCGCCTGCTGCGGCGGGCGCATTGGGTTGCGTTATAGTCTATGCCAAGAAAACGTAAATCATGTTTCGGAGAACGATGACGATACAGACAACGAGGCTCGCAAACAGCGCACTGTCGATGCGGTCGAGCACGCCGCCGTGCCCGGGGAGGCAGTTCCCCATGTCCTTGATGTCGAATTTGCGCTTGATCGCGCTCTCGACGAGGTCGCCGAACTGCGAAAACGCCGCGGTGAGCACGCCGAGCCCCACGAACAGAATGATGTCGTAATTGAGCTCATAGGGAAGCGTGAGCGAGGGAATCTGCGCAAGTCCGTACAGCACGAAGAAGATGGCTGCCGCGCCCACGCCGCCGCCCACAAGCCCGCCCGCGCCGCCGATGAGCGTCTTTTTGGGCGAGATGTTGGGCGCCATTTTCGCGGGAAGGCGCCGCCCCAAAAGCTTTCCCGTCAGCATGGCGAAGGTGTCCGCAAAGGCGGGAACGACAAAGATGAACAGCACGCCGAGCTCGGAGAAAAACTCGAGATGGTTGGTGATGGAGACGACGAGAAGGAGCAGCGAGGGATAGACGTAGGAAAAGAGCGCATAGCCCGTCGATTCCAGCGTGACCTTCCTGTGCGCGAACACGAGAAAGGACAACAGAATGGCAACGCCCGCGATAAAGACCACGAGGGTGATGTGCGGCGCATAGTTGCGTCCCGTCACCGTTTGCAGATCTTCGGGGAGATGCACGTCGAGCACGTCGGCGAAATAGAAGTCGCTGAGAGCGTACACGGCGATAATGGCGATCGCGAAGATCATGACGACGATCTTTTGGGAAATATGCACCTTGTCCTTGAATGCGCGGAGCATCTCCCATGTGCCGAAGCCCGTAAGAAGGGCGATGATGAGATCGAAGAAGAGATCGCTGACAAAGATCTTCAAAAAGAATGCGCCGAGCAGGATTCCCATGAGCCAGCATCCCGTGATGACGCGCAGCGTCATGTTGCCCGGTGTTTTTTTAGGTTGTTTGGTCGTTTCTTCCATAATTTCAAATCGTTCCGAACCGTCGGTCGCGTTTTTGATACTCTTCGAGCGCCCGGTCAAAGTCCGCCTTTGTGAAGTCCGGGAACATTTTATCGGAGAACCACAGTTCCGCGTACGCCGATTCGTAGAGCAAAAAGTTCGAGAGCCGCATCTCCCTTCCCGTGCGGATGAGAAGGTCGACGGGGGGCAAGGGCGCCGTGGAGAGCGCAGCCGAAAAGCTCTCCTCCGTTGCCTCCTTCCCCTCCCGTACAAAGTTGTTGCAGGCGGCGACGATGTCCCGCCGCGCGCCGTAGGCAATGGCAAAGGCAAGCGTATGCGCCGTATTTTGCGCCGTGTCGCGCTCCGCGCAGGCGATCGCTTCGGCAACCCGCGGGGGGAGCAGGGCGAGGTCCCCTACCGCCTTGACTTTTACGCCGGAATCCTTCAACCGAGGCACTTCCGAGGTAAAATATTCGAAAAAAAGCCCGTAGAGCGCGTCGAGTTCCTCCTGCGGGCGGGAGAGATTCTCGACGGAGAGCGCAAACAGCGTGCAATCCTCCACCCCGCGCGAAAAGATGTGCCCGATGAGGGAACGCATCCGTTGGAGCCCCGCGCGGTGCCCCGCGGAGCGCGGCAGGAGCCGCTTTTTTGCCCATCTGCCGTTCCCGTCCATGATGATCGCCACGTGCCGCGGAATCATCAGACGGTCAGAAGCTCCTTTTCCTTGGCGGCAACGATCTTGTCGATCTCCTCGATGCGCCCCGTGATCTCTTTTTCGATGTCGATCTCGCAGTTTTTCGCCTCATCCTCGGAGAGCTCCTTGCCGTTCTTCATCTTCTTGACGGTTTCCATCGCTTCGCGGCGGTTGTTGCGGACGGCGACCTTGGCTTCCTCGCCCGTCTTTCTCACCTGCTTTACGAGGTCGCGGCGGCGTTCCTCGGTGAGTTCGGGGAACACGAGGCGGATGACCGTGCCGTCGTTCGTCGGCGTTATGCCGATGTTGGAGGCGAGAATCGCCTTCTCGATCGCTTTGAGAAGGGACTTATCCCACGGGCTGATGACGAGGCAGCGCGCGTCCGAGACGGCGATATTGCCGAGCTGTTGGAGCGGGCTCATCATGCCGTACGCTTCCACTTGCAATTTGTCGAGGATGTGCGGATTCGCCCTCCCCGCGCGGATGGAAGCAAAGGTGTCCTTCAACACCGCAACCGTCTTGTCGAGTTTGTCGTCGAGCGTGAGAAAGAGTTCCTCCACTTTTTCGCTGTCTACCATACTTTTTCTCCTTGAAATTATTCGTTGCAGATGAGCGTGCCGAGCTTTTCCCCGCAGACGGCGCGCAGAATGGAATTCTCTTCGCCGAGCGCAAAGGCAAGCACGGGCACGTCGTTCTCCATGCACATGGTCGCGGCGGTCGCATCCATCGCTTTGAGCCCGCCCGAGATGACGTCGCGGAAGGTGATTTTGTCGTATTTTTTCGCATGCGGGTTGGTGCGGGGGTCGTCGTCGTAGATGCCGTCCACGTTCTTCGCCATGAGCAGGACGTCCGCGGCGATCTCGCAGGCGCGCTGTGCCGCAGCCGTGTCCGTGGAGCAATAGGGATTGCCCGTGCCGCACGCCATGATGACGATCCGCCCCGCCTCGAAGTGGTGCAACGCCTTGCGGAGGATGTAGGGTTCGGCGACCGAGATCATGTTGAGGGCGGTCTGCACGCGCGTCGGGATCCCGCGGCGCTCGATGGCGTCCATGAGCGCGAGAGAGTTCATGACGGTGGCGAGCATCCCCATTTGGTCGGCGGTCGTGCGGTCCATTTGGGTGCCCTGCCGCCCCCGCCAGAAGTTGCCGCCGCCGATGACGATGCCGATCTCCACACCCATGTTGTGGACCGCGGCGAGCTGGTCGACGACGCGGGAGATGACCTCTTCGTTGAGTCCGAATCTGTTTTCGCCCGCGAGAGCTTCGCCCGAGAGTTTCAAAAGAATGCGCTTGTATTTTGGCTGCATAGAGCGCTCCTGCCGTTTTTTAACAGTATAACACACCTGCGCGAAAAAATCAAGGCTTTTCTCGTCATTGTTCGCCGCCCTTTTGCGCCAAGAAAAATACCTCCCGAAGGAGGTATTTTTCGTGTTGCCGTTATGCCTTGGTGAGGGCCACCCACTGATTTTCGACGCCGAGGCTTGTGATTTGAAGAACCTGATTGCCATTGTTCCAGAACGAACACGAGCTGCCATCGATCTTAAATTCAAGACCATATTGAGATGTAGGGCCGTAGCTCGTGATATTGGTAAGAGTCTGCACCACACCGTCACATTCGATTTTGATGGAGTTCTCCGTCGCGGTGACCGTCCAGTGACGATTTTTGAAGTCGGTTCCTGTCCAAACCCCGACATAATCCGCCGGAAGATTGGGCGAGAACGTATACGTGCCGTCGTCGCCGACATCGCCGCCGCCACCACCGCCGCCGCCGGCATCATCCGTTTTGAGGGTCAGCGTGTGGTTGTAAGGCCAAGAGGTCGGGTCTTTGAGGCTGAGCTGGCAATTCTCCTCTGCAACGCTTCCGGTCGCAGAGAGTATCCAATCCTCGCTGCCGCCGTCTACTCTGAACGTGAGCTCGCTGAGGGCTCTGCCGGTTTTGACGGAAGAGACCGTCTTTTCCACGCCGCCGATAGACAGTGTGATGACGAAGTGATCGCTGCTGTCGAGCGTGATCGTGATCTCATAGTCGCCCGCGTCGCCGTTCGCTTTCGCCGTCCACGGCTTATCGGTCGTGAGCATCCAGCTGTAAGAAGCCTTCCATTCCGCCGTCGCTACAGCGGAGGGAGCGTTGCCGTCCTTGGTGTAGGTCGTCGAGGAGGCCGCATCGAGTTTAGCGAACGTCGCGGTCGTGCCGTCGTTCGAATAGAAGTTGTACGGCGTATTTCCGCTGATGAACTTGTAGCCCGTGTTGGGACCGTCGCCGTTCTTATAGTAGCCATAGACGTACACTGCAACGTCGTCGTAGGTGATGCCGTCTGCGGAGACGTCAACGGTGTGCATGCCGTCTGCCGTTCTCCACGTTCCGAGGAGAAGGTTGAGCTCGACCGCGGGACCTACGCCGACACGGATGGCATAGAGCGTTCCGAAGTTCCCGCTGATTACGAGCACGTCGTTGCCGAAGGTATCGGTAAATTCGACCGTGCAAGTATTTTTCCGAATCGTGCAAGTGTAGGAGCCCTCGCTTTCGGTCAGATTCACATCCAAAGTGCCGACTGTCATTTTACCGTCTGCGGTGACCACGACGGAGGGTTCCCCCAAAGGCGACCCCTGTTGAACTTTATAGTTGCCTGCGAGCGGGTGGTCGGGGACTTCCTCTTCCCCTTCCTTGGTGAGCTCGTACATCGTGCCGCTCTCTTCGTCCGCACCCTGCCAGAAGAGGGTGTAGGATGCGGGGATGTCCGCGCCGTTGCCTTCATCGAAGGTGATGTAGCCCTCGCCGCCCTCATCGGTGGTGAGACGAATCGTCACGGTGGTCCCGCTCGTTTCAAGATTGGTGACGGTGAAGGTCACTTCCTTGCCGCCGATCGTGGCGGTGATGGTGTCGCCGACCGTCACGGTGACGTTGTTGTTCTTGGTGTGATAGTTGCCTTTCACGCTTTCGGGGACCGTGTAGCCCGCGAAGCCCTCTTCCTGCAAGGTCGCGATGAGGGCACCGCCGTTATCGGCGTCGCCGAGCGTGGGATTCCCACCGCTATAAGAGTCGACCGCAAGGGAATAATGATGATCGCCCGCCGTAAACGTGACCTTGGTGCCGTTCACATCGTCGAGAGTGATAGAGATGGGACCGTAGCTCTCCCCGTTGAGGGTCATGGAGATGGTGTTCTTGGTGATCTCCATGCTGCCGATGACTTTGCTGCCGCCGTACTGCACGAGCGACCACTTCCCTCGATAGCTCTCGGGAATAGTCTCCATGTCGGCACTGTCCTTGGTGAGGACGACCTTCGTTTGACCCTCGGTGAGGGTGAGGTTCCCCGTGCTTGCGCTGTACACAGCGTGGAAGTTGTAGGGAGACTGCGTTTGCGGGAACAGAACTTCCACATCGAAGGAGAGGCCGTCTGCCGCGATGTCATGGACGGTGCCGTCCACGCTCGTTCCGCTGTTGCGGGCGAAGTGCACGCCCTCGGCATCGATCGTGACGACATAGCTGTCGCCGCCGTTATTGCCGCGCCAAACCCCATAGAGGGATTCGTCGATCGCAGTCCCGGGCACTACGCTGCCGCCGTCCTTTTCAAGGTCGATATAGTAGGCGTCATCCAGCACACCGCAGGAGATGACATTGGGATCTTCGCCGGGGATATAGATGATCGAATAGATGAGGCTTCCGAACATTTCGCTGGTTCCGACAAGATAGTAGGAATATTGGCTGTAGGTGTCGCTCACGCTATCGAGTCCGTAGAATACAAACGTATCTTCCCCGTTGAGCGTCGCGGAGCCGTCGTCATTGACCACGAGGGTGATGTCGCCGAATGCGGTAGTCGCCATAGGATCCGACCAGTTGTCCGCCGTGCCTTTCCAGGTACCGACGAGCACTGCGTTGATCGCAGTTTCCTCTGTATCGTTGGGGACAAAGAACGCTTGCGTCTCGCCGTTGCTCAAGGTGAGAACCGTGATGACGATGTAGTCCGTGGGCGTGATATCATAAGAATCCTCGCCGACCGTGACTTCATACGAACCGTCGCCGTAAGACTCGACGCTATCCGCAGGGGTGCCGTCGACCGTCACAGAGCCGTCCTCGCCGATGACGATCGTGCGCGTGCCGTTGGCTTCCTGATAGGTGCCTGCGTATTCCGCAAGACCGCCCTCATCGCCGCCCTCGGCGGGAAGGAACGTGTACTCGGCATTGACGTACAAGGCGCCATGGGTGTACTCGAAGGAATACACGTCACCGCCGCTGTATGCGTTGAAGGTATAGGCATCCGAGGAGGAATCGTGGCTCACGAAATAGACGTGGTACTTAACATCTCCGTCCGCAGTGATCGTAAGACCGTCGGTCTCGAATACGAAGGTATCGATGTCGAACGAAACCGCACATTCCCAAGTGGTGCCGCGGAGATCTTCGGGAAGCTTCTCCGCCTCGGGAATCTCGACGTCTTCCTTCGCGAAGTTGAGAGCATCGACGGAGAGGACTCTGTTGTTCTCATGGAGAGCGATCACACCGTCGTCGAACATGATGTAATCAAATGTATAGCTGCTGCCGGTGCCGACGATCTTGAGATCGGTGCCCGAATCGCTTGCATCCGAATAGTACTTCGCCGTACCGTCCTGCGCGACGACGATGTAGGGCTCGCCGTTGATCTTGACCCACTTGCCGACATATTCGGAAGGAAGGGTGTTCTTGATCTCGGACTTGGTCAGCTCATGCTCGGAGCCGCTTGCATTGGTGACGGTCAAAGCTTCGTTCTCTGCATCATAGGTGAAGTGATACAGTTCATCCCCCGCCTCGACGACGAGCGCGCCGTCCTCATCGAGACCGTGCACATAAATACTGCTCGTATAGTCGGTACCCTCGAACTCGAATTGGGTGACGTCGCCGTCCACAACGACAAAGAGCGTGTCGCCATAGTACGTGCTCGGGTACGACCAAACACCTTCGATCTCGGCAAGGAACGCCGTTGCGTCGCCGTAATGGACGGGTTTGTCGTGCGTGAAGCCATTGGCATAGATATAGTCGTAGTCGGAAGTGAAGGTGAGCGTATTGTCGTAGCCAAGCTCCAGTGTGCTCTCTTCGGCACCCTTATAGGTGAAGTAGAGCGTGGGATCTTCCCACATACTGCCTTCGTGCGCATTGTAGAGCACATCTTTGACGTCAATGGTCGTGGGATCGCCGTCGCCGACGGTGATCGTCATCGTGGTCTCTTGAATGTCGATGACATAATCGACATCATCGTAATCGGTGCCGTACCAAGTGCCGCGGAAGTCCGCCGGGAACGCAGTGATCGTATCGCCGAGAGGGGGTTCAGGCGGAACTTTGGATTCGTCGATCAATTCGACAGTATTCGTAAGCTCCGATGTTTCCACATCCGAATAGACATAGACGACAATTTGATAGATTTTACCGTCGTCATCCGCAGCGCGCTTATAAATATAGAGCGTATCTTCCCCATGCGTAAAGTAATACGCGTCTCCCATTGAGGAGAAATCTTCGGGGTCTCTGGGTGCAAACGCCACAGAAGAGACGTGCTGATCGACGTCATTGATGTAGAACGTAAGAGTATCGTTCTCCGCGTCAATATCGATCTTCCATTCGGAATCATCTTCATCATTGGTGCCGATGAAGGTGCCGTCCCACTTTTCATCAATGTCAAGCGGGGGTGCGGGAGGCGTGGTCTCCTTGAACGTGACCGTGACAACGGTATCTTCCGTCACCGTGAACTTGAAGGTGTTGTCTTCGACGGTGTCCGTGACGTCGTCGTCGTTGACTTTCGCCGTGTCGAGCTCATAGCCGCCGTCGGGCGTGATCGTCACCGTGACTTCGGTGTTCACTGCCACTTCGCCCTCGTGATCGAGCGTGACGCTGCCGTGGGTGGTGCTCGCCGCGCTGACGTTGTAGGTCGTGGGTGCGGGAGGCGTGGTCTCCTTGAACGTGACCGTGACGGTGGTATCCGCCGTCACCGTGAACTTGAAGGTGTTGTCTTCGACGGTGTCCGTGACGTCGTCGTCGTTGACTTTCGCCGTGTCAAGCTCATAGCCCGTTGCGGGTGCGATCGTCACCGTGACTTCGGTGTTCACTGCCACTTCGCCCTCGGGATCGAGCGTGACGGTGCCGTTCTGCGTCGCCGCCGCGGAGACGTTGTACTTCGTGACGGGGATCTCCTTGAAGGTGACCGTGACGGTGGTATCCGCCGTCACCGTGAACTTGAACCGGTTGTTGCCGTCGACGGTGACGTCGGCGCCGTTGACCTTCGCCGTATCGAGTTCATAGCCGGGCGCGGGCGTGACCGTCGCCGTGATCTCGGTTCCCGAGGCGACGGGACCGGGATCGCTCAGCACGACGGTACCGTTCTGCGTCGGCGTCACGGTGATGAGATAATTGTCCTCCGTGGTGATTTTCTGCGTGAACGTAACAGCGACCACGGTGTCCTTTTCCACCGCGAAGGTGTACTTGCCGTTTGTAAGCTGCTCGTCCTTTCCGTCCACCTTGAAAGTGCCGACCTCATAGTTCGGCTTCGGGGTGACGGTGACAGTCACATCCGAACCCGCGTCGTATGTATCCTGTACGGGGTCCAATGTAACTTCTCCCTTCTCACTTTCGTAGTCGAGCGTGACTTTGTACGCATCCGCTGCGGGCGAACATGCCGCGGCGAACAGGGACAATGCCAACAGACACAGCACGCTCAACGTTGCGATCAGGGTCCGCTTGAAGGTTTTTGCCATATTCGTTGCTCCTTGAAAATTTTTACCGGATTTACCCGCACGGTGCCGCATATTCGTTGGTTTATGCAAGTTGGTTTGCATATATTCTGAATATCGGCGATTTTATGCAAGTATAAATCAAGTTATATACAACTATAATGTTTTTGACCGTTTTTGTCAAGTGATTTCTTTTCGGGATAAAAATTTTTTGAAAATGAAAATTGTGTTAAATCAGAGAAAATTTCTTTCACGCGGTAATTTTGTGCGCGCGTACGGGGAAAAAGCGCAAAAAAACCGTCCGCGGTCGGGCGGACGGGAGGTCGGTCGTCTCAATCGTAGAGCGTAAAGTCTCCGGAAGAGGAAAATTTCGCGGTGAGCGTCACCTGTTCGCCGCTGCGCAGCACGGTGATCTCGAGCGTGTCGCCGAGGCGCACGTCATACAGGATGCAAGTCAGCTGAGAGGCGTTGCGGAGGACGATTTCCCTCGAATAGGCGGCGCCGTTGCGGGTGGAGCGGAGTTTGACGGAATAGAGCGTATCCCCCGCCTTGATGCCCGCGCGGTAGGCGGCTCTGTCGCGCGTGACCTGCGTCACCAAGATCTTCTCTTCGACGTAGTATTTCGCCGTCTCCTCATCGTAAACGGCATGGGAATCCGACGATTTGATGTCGATTCCGAGCCGCGCCACGGACGCGCCGTGCTCTTGTGCGTTGTCGATGACGTTCTGGGCGACGGAAAGGGCGATATTCGCGGGAATCGCGTAACCCATGCCGTCGATGCCGTCCGTCTCCGTGCGCGCATTGACGATGCCGACGAGCTCGCCGCTCTCGTTGAAGAGCCCGCCGCCCGAGTTGCCCTGGTTGATGGGCGCAGTGGTGCGGATCTCGGGCAGGGACAGGGTCTTTTGGTCGTTTGCCGCCTTCACATAGATCTCATCCACCGACTTGGAGACGATGCCGTCGGTGACCGTCATGCCCCGCCATGCGGCGTTGCCGATGGCATAGACGTTCTCCCCCACCGTCACGCTGTCCGAATCGCATGCGACCGCCTCACAGGCATAGACAGGGTTGGATTTCGTCTCTTTGAGGAGATTGCTCCCCTGCACTTTGAGCACGGCGATATCGTAATCCATGACGCCGCCGAGATAGGTCGCGGGAATCCCGCGCGTCTCCACCTCGCCGCCGTAGAGCCAAAGCGTGATGTCGTCGCTGATGTAGGGGATGTGCTCCCTGCCGGAGCCCTGCGTCGTGTAGACGACATGATAGTTGGTGACGATGAGCGCGTCCCCCGTCGTCTTGTCGAGGGAGTAGATGATGCCCGAGCCGCGGCTGTACACCGTACCCGTGTTCACGGTGTAGGCGCATTCCACGCTCACCACCGAGCGGA
This sequence comes from uncultured Clostridia bacterium, assembly GCA_947625385.1. Lineage (GTDB taxonomy): Bacteria > Bacillota > Clostridia > Christensenellales > Borkfalkiaceae > Gallimonas. Next base: position 17,531 of record CANQOB010000019.1, on the reverse strand, counting down.
GCGCCTTCTGGACGCCCGCCCCATTCTCGTTTTCCAGCCCGATCTCCCGGAGAAATTCGAGATAGGTGCCCGTATATCCGTCTTTTTCCCGCGCCTCCTCGTACATGCGGCGGTAGATCGTGGTGGGCGTCTCCTGGGAGGCGAGAAAGCTCTCGGGAGAGCCGGCATAGTCCTGCCCGTCCGCCACATCGGAGGGGAATCTCTCGTCCGAAGCCCCCGTGAGCAAACCGCAGCCCGAAAGCGCCAAAAGGAACACGAATAAAAGCGCCACTGCGGCAGGTAAAATTTTTCTTTTCATAAGCATACCTCGCGATTCCCGTATGGGAATATCTATATTATACCACGCCCCGAGGCGGTTTACAACAAAAATCCTGTAAAAAAACCGTGAAAATCTCGTTAAAAAGGGAAAGGAGCGGAGAATCGCTTCTCCGCTCCCCCGTGGCTCAAAGGTCGTCCGCGTCCTGTACGGGATGTTCGCTCCCGTCCTCGGGGACTCCCGTATAGCTTCCGAGGAGATCCCCTCCCGAACGCATATCGGCGTTCTTTTTTTGCCGCTTTTTCATGTTAACCGCAGTCCTTCGAATTGGAAGATCTGCCGCAGGTCTTGCCGCTCTTCGCATTCTTGACGTTCTTCACGTTTTTCGTCTGCGAATCGTTGGCATTTTCCGTCTTATTGGTGGTCTTTCTCATATATTCTCCTTTTTGAAGGGAAGATGCAGTTCTACTTCTCCCTGAGACGCGCCGCAGAGGGGACATATGTTCCAAGCCTCCTTGGAAGTGTGCATATATCCGCACTCGCCGCAGATCCAAAGCATCGGGCGTTCCGCCTTATAGAGGGAGCCGTCCTTGAACGCCTCGTAAAGGTACTCGAAAATGATCCGGTGATTCGCCTCCACTTTCGCCACCTGTTCGAATTTGAGCGCGATTTGCTCAAACCCCTCTTCCATTGCAATCCGACGAAACCCGGGGTACAGGTTCTCCGCTTCGTCCTGTTCGTCGATTGCCGCAAAACGCAGGCTCTCCTCGATCGTGCCGCCGTGGAAGGGGAAATTCGCATCGATCTTGACATCTTCGCGGCTCCCCGCATTTTGGAGCATGGTCTCAAAGAATACTTTCGCATGATTGGTCTCGTTTTTCGCGATGACGCGAATGGTATCCGCAAGAGCTTCATACCCCTGCTGCATGGCAGCTTTCACAATGAGTTGGTATCTCATACCCGCCTGACATTCCCCCGCAAAGCCTCTCGCGAGGTTATGATAGGTCTGCGTCTCGAAAAATTGCATAACGCTTTCCTCCCTTACGCCGATAATTTGTGCGCATTCTCCGCGCTCTATACGCTTTTTTCAAAAATTTTGTCTTGACAAAGCCCGCGTCCCCCGATATAATAAAGGCATGAAACATCGCCGTAGTATCATAGTATTATCTGTTTTTTGCGTCTTTTTTGCCGCCGTATTCGTATTTTTGAGCATATGGTGGTTCGCCCGCAGGCATCCGGAGTTCGAGCAGAACGCCTCGTTCGGCGTGAAGATCCCGGGACTTGCGGACGGCATCTCCCCGCAGGGGCTGTGCACCCTGCCCGAAGAGACGCACTTCGGCTTCGCCATGAGCGGCTACATAGAGGGCAAGCCCTCCCGCGTGTATCTCATCGCGGACGACCCCGTCGCCGATCTGAAATCGGCGGAGCGCTATGTCACCTTCACGCTGGACGGGGAGCCCGTCAAAAGCCACTTCGGGGGCATCGCCTGCGCGGGGAACTATGTCTATATCGCAAGCGAAGAGGAGATTCTCGTCGCCCGTCTCGGCGACCTCATCGCGGCAGACCATGCAGATGCCGTGGAGCTCGCCGGCAGCCTGAAAACGGGCTTTTCCGAAAACGCCACCTGCTGCGTCTATGACGGCATGCTCGTGGTGGCGGAATTCTATCACGCCGGCAACTATGAGACGGAGCCCTCGCACCACTTGCAGGGCGCGGAGGGACTGCGCCACACGCTCGCCTATGCGTACCGTTTAGACGATGCAGCAGAGTATGGAATCGCGGACATGGGTGTGCCCTCTTACGTCCTCTCCCTCCCCGATGAGGTGCAGGGAATGGCAATGACAAAGGAGCATATCTTCCTTTCCGCCTCCTACGGATTGCCCGATTCGCGCCTGCTCGTCTTTGAAAACGTGTTCGAAGGCAGCACGGACAAGACCTTCTCCGTCGGCGGGAGAGAGATTCCCCTCCTCTATGTGGAGAACCCGCAAAAGTGCCTTGCAATGCCCTGTATGAGCGAAGAGATCTGCCTGCGGGACGGAAATTTGGTCGTGCTGTTCGAATCGCAGAGCATCAAATACCGCTACCTCGTGCGCAACCGCATCGGGCGGCTCGTCGGCATCCGCACGGAGAGCCTGCTTCCGCAGGGCGAATAAATCACTTTATAAAACCGCCCGCCGAAACCCTCGGCGGGCGTTTTTGCACCCTGTATGCGGTTTACGATGGCGGGACGATCTCCCCCACCGTGTCCGTAAGCGCCGCGCGATACTCCCGCTCGTCGATGGGAGAAGCTTCCAGCGTGAGGATGTCCCCTTCCGAAAGTTCGAGCCCGCCCTGCGGGACGAGCGATTCCTCCCCGCGCAGCACTTCCGTCACGAGCGCACTGTCCGGCCAAAGAATGTCGCGGATGGCGCGGCGCGACGCCTGTTCGCCCACGCGCACACGCAGGATGAGCCTGTTCGATTCCGTCTGTTCCTCCACGAGTTCTTCGAGAAAGACCTCATAGATGGGCTCCGTACGGCACACATAGCCGACGAAATGCGCGATCGCGACGGCGAGCACCACCGGCAAAAGATAGGTAAAACTGCCCGTCAGTTCCACGGACATGATGATCGCGGTGAACGGCGCCCTCACGATGGCGGCGAAAAATGCGGAAAGACAGATGACCGTAAGGGTATCCGCATAGGCGGGATCCATGCCCATTTTGACGAACAAGACCGAAAGCAGGGCACCCATGCCCGCGCCCATCGCAAAAAACGGCAAAGAAGAACAGCACGGGACTTCCGCGCCGAGGTTGACGGCGATCTGGACGAATCGCAAGACGACCGCGAGCAGCAGCGTGACCCAGAGCGGGGATGAAAACACGCGTTCCAGCCCCGCCGCGCCGCCGGGGAGCTCTTCGAGAAAGAGCAGACCGCTTCCCGTCGAATGGATGCAGAGGAGCCCGCAAACGCCTGCGAGCAGGAAGGGCGGGAGCATGCGCATCGCCCAGGTCATCGTCTTGCGCTTGCAGACGATCTTTTTGAAGAGTTTGCGGAGAAGGAGCGTGAGAAAATACAGTCCCACCCCCACGGCGGAGACGATGAGCGCCGCAAGCATGACGTACGGGATAAGCCCGATCGACGTTTGGACGAGCTCGAACTCCGCGAGCATCGGGCGGTTGAAAAGCCCTATGAGGGGGGCGAGCGCGCTTCGGATGAGCACGGCGACCACTACGCATGTGAAGGAACAGGCGAATACCTCGGGGGTGAAGCGCTTGTGCGTCTCCTCGTAGGCGAACACGATGCCCGTCAGAGGCGCGTTCAGCGATACGGCAAGTCCCGCGCACGCGCCGCCCGTGATGAGATATCTGCGCACGACGGCATTTCTGCGGAGAGCCGTGGAGAGTCCGTCCCCGATGGAGCCGCCCATCATGAGGCTGGGTCCCTCCGCGCCCGCGGAGAGCCCGAAAAAGATGCAAATAAGGCTGACGGCAAACGAGCCCGTCAATAATTGATACCATTTATAGCGCAACAGACCTTGCGCGGCGCCCTCCGTCTGCGGAAACCCGCTTCCGCGCAGAACGGGCAGGGCGCGCAGCGTTCCCCCGATGACCGCGGCGCCCAACAGCAAACCGAGCAAAAAGAGCGGAATGAAAGCGGGGTGTTCGAGAAAATACGCATAATATCCGTGGGTGAATTGCTCCACAAGCTCTACGAGACAGTTATAGAGCGTGACGACCACGCCCACGAACCCGCCCGTGAGCGCGCCCACCCCGACGATCTGAATCCCGATGAATTTGTTCTGCGCCAATGTTTTTTTCATACCCTCTTCCCATTTATGACGTAAAAACAACGCGGGCAGTCAACTCTCCCGCGCCATTGCGACGAGCAAATTGGCAAGTTCTTCGAGCGAGGAGACCTCCGTCCGTGCGCGGGGAAGCCCGGGATAATGCCCGGACTGCTCCGTCTCGATATACACGCTCCGAATTCCGGCGTTTTCCGCCCCTTGGACGTCGTCGCGCAAGTCGTTCCCGATATAGACGCACTGCTCGGGGGAGAGCCCGAATCTGTCCAGCGCCGCGCGGAAAAAATGCACGGAAGGCTTTTTCCAGCCTGCCTCCGAGGAGAGCAGAATCCCGTCGAACGCCTCCGAAATTTGGAGAGAGGCAAGCTCCGCACGGGTAAAGCACGCCTGCGCATTCGACAGAAGATACACCTTTCCGACGGCGCCGAGGCGCGCAAGGAGCTCCCGCGCACCCGGATACAGGCAAAACTTCCGCATGGACGCCGCGCGGAAGGCATGCGCAAGTTCGTCGGGCGAAAGCGGGCAGGCGTACTTCTCTTTGAGCGCGCAAAAGACGGCGAGCAGGTCGAATTCCCGCTCCCTGTCCCCCCGTTCGGCGCAAAGGGAAAAATAGTCCGCCTTCACCTCTTCCGCGTTGCCGCCGATGAGCCGCGCTGCCGCATCCCAAAATTCCGCGCTCTCTTCGTCGGTGCGGATATTGACGAGCGTGCCGTATAAATCAAACAGAAAATTTTCGATCATATCGTTGTACGGAGCGAAAACGGGGGTACCATGTCCGAGGTTCGACCCCCAAATTGCTAAAATATGTCAAATGCGACAGGCGTATAGAAGCGGGATTCCAACTCGTCCGCCCCCTCCGCAAGCAGCCACATGAGTTTGCAGACGACGGCTTCCAGCGTCATGCTGCGCGCTTCAAGCACGCGTCCGAATCCTTGGAGCTTGCAGCCCACTTCGTACTTGCCGAGCGCGCTCCCCTCGCGTTCCACCTGTGTGGTGAACACGACCGTCTTGCCCTGCGCAAGAAAGCGTTTGCAGCGCTCCTCCCATCCCCCGTAACCGGGCAGCCCGCCCGTGCCGAAGGATTCGATGACGAGCGCGTCGCAGTGCCCGTCGAGGTAGTCGAAGATGTCCGCCTTGACCCCGGGGATGAGTTTGAGCACGACGACGCTCTCCGAAAGCGCATGATAGAACTTCGGCGCCGCCGCGCATTTCTCACGGATATAGTAAAAGGGCTTCCCCTCTTTCATGATGGCGATCTCGGGATAGTCGATGCTCGAAAAGGCATTGTAACTGCGCGTCCGCGTCTTTTTCGCACGCGTGCCGAGGATGACTTTGCCGTCGAACACGACGTGAACGCCGTGCGCGCCGTCGTCGGCGCAAAAGACAAAGGCGTCGGCAAGATTTTTCCGCGCGTCCGTGTCCCTCAAATATACCGACTTCTGCGACCCAGTCAGAACGATGGGCTTGGGAGAATCCTGAATGAGATAGGAGAGCGCGGCGGCGGTGTACGCCATCGTGTCCGTCCCGTGCGTGACGACGAACCCGTCGAACTCGGAATACCTTCTTTCGATGATGCCCGCGATCTGCAACCAATGGGACGGGGAAACGTTTGTACTGTCGAGGAGAAAGGGCTGCACCTCGTCCACCTGCGCTGCCTGCGCGATCTCGGGGACGTAGGACAGAAGCTCCTGCGGCGTGATGACGGGCGCCAGCCCGCTTTTGGTCGGCTTGGCGGCGATCGTGCCGCCCGTCGCGATGAGTAAGATCTTTTTCATGTGGTTTCCTTTGAGGCGGCTTTGAGATGATCGTACGGCTTGCAAAGTTTCGCCGATTTTTTATTTCGATTTTTATCGAAATAACCGAAAAATCACAATTTGTACATCGGATTTCTGCGTTGAAGCAGCTTTGCGATGTCAAAGTTGCCTTTGATGATCTCCAACCTGCCGCTGAGATGATAGCTGTACGGATTGCCCTGCCCCACGATGATGTGGTCGTAGAACAGCACGTTGCTGAACGAGCAAAGCAGCTGAATCTGCGCCGTGAATTGGTCGTCTTGCTCGGAGGGTTCGACGGCGCCCGTCGGATGATTGTGGACGATGATGACCGCGTGCGGCTTCTGCGCGACGATGAGCTCGTTGATCTCCCACACATTCACCCCGACCTCGTCCGCCTTATTGTCCGTGAACTGCTGTACAAAGCTGATCTGATGTTTGCGGTCGAGACAGTAGAGCTCCAACACTTCGGTGCGCAAATTGGAGAGCTTCTTGCTCACGATCTCGACAAAGGAGCGCATATTGATCGCTTTGCGTTCGGGAGCCTCGCGGCGGGTGAGCCGTGTGTGGATCTCTTTGAGGCAGAGAAGGTGCGTCGCGGTGTGTTTTCCGACGCCCTTTACGGACATGAACTGTTCGAAAGTTCCCTCGAAAATGCGCGGAAGATCGCCGAACGCCTCCAAAAGAGCATGGGCAAGTTCGTTGGTATTGACGCGCGGAATGGAAAAATAAAGCAAGATTTCAAGAATCTCATGGTCATTGAGACTGTCGGGATGCTTCATGAGACGCTCAAACATCCTCTGTCTGTGTCCCTCATGCAACTGTTCCATGGTTTCTCCTCGGTGTATTTTCTTGTACTGCCAAGGTCGGCACGCTCTCTGCATCCCCCTAAAACAAGCCGCGCTTCCCGTTTCCTTATTTTACCATATTTTTTTGCAGGTTGCAACCCCATAAAATATTTTTTGAAAATATTTTGCGATTTGCGGAAAATATACTTTGACAATCCCGCTTTTTTGTGGTATATTGATAGAGCCTTTCCTCTTACGGACGGGCGTCGAGCCTTGCAGAAGTACCCAAGAGGCTCAAGGGGCTCCCCTGCTAAGGGAGTAGTACCTGTGAAAGGTAGCACGAGTTCGAATCTCGTCTTCTGCGCCAAACCCGCCCGAGGATTTTTCCTCGGGCGGGTTTGGTATAGAGCGAGAGCGAACTCGTCGAGTTCGCCCCGACCGAGGTTTCCGATCGTGCTACAAAGGTCGGCACGAGGAGGCGCTTCGAAGTAATTCTATTTTTGCGGGGAGAGGAGCCGCCCGAAAGCCAAAAGAGCTTTTCAAAAGAAAAGCGAAAAAAGCGCTCGCGCGGCGACGAGAGCGCGCCGCCAAAGGCGCAACTCTCTGCGTCCAAAAAATACGCAGACAGAATGCCGCAAAACCGAATCAAGCGATCAGCATTCTCCGTTCAATAAATCATCGACACTGACTCCGAAATATTTTGCAATGGCAAGCAAATTGTCTAAATTCGGCTCTCTGCTTCCGGTCTCCCAAAAGCTGATCGTTTGGTTGCATACGTGGAAGATATCGCCCAGTTCTTTTTGAGATAGACCCCGTTCCATTCTCAGTTCCCGCAGTGCCTTTCCAAATACGTTATTCACCATACTATAATTTTCATAAAAAACAGAAAAAATTACTTGACTTCCTACATTTTGTAGGATATAATAGAATAAATTCACTTTCAAGGAGAAAGATATGGAAACCGAAAAAACGACTTTTAGGGAATTGTTGGTTGCATTGGGTGTCATGAAGGGCAACTATCATGAATATCGGTGTGAATACACGCTGAATTCCGACGACTTGGACGCGATCTATATGAAAGCCGAGCGCACGTTGAAAAAGAGAACGGGCAGCACCGGTCGCTTCGACATCGTGCCCGGACCTCCCCACAGCGGGATCCATTGGTATTGGGACGCCAATCAAAAAAATGTGCTCGGAGAACGATTGGTGAGAGGGGAGGTCATCCTCATATTCCAAAGAACGAGTTCGGGAAAAATCAAGGTGATTCACACCGAAATAGACAATGTGAATTTTAACGCACGTTATAACACCGAGAAGGGATTTTTGAAAACCGGTTTGATCAAAGAATTCGGTCTCGCCGAATAACACGAGTAAAAATCTATTTTCGCTTGCCGTTATGATAAAAGCGGAACGCAAGTTTGTTCAACTTACGTCCCGCTTGGTGAGCCAAACCCGCCCGAGAATTTTTCCTCGGGCGGGTTTGGCATAGAACGAACCTTTGAGGGGCGGCAGATCATACAATGACAGCATGCCGGATGAAATTTCAGCGTATGACAGAGAGGCTGCCGTGCAGTATGCGCGGGAATGGGCGTACGGGCGCAATCCCGCGTTTTACGATTTCAGCGAGATCGGCGGGGATTGCACCAATTTCGCCTCGCAATGTATCTTCGCGGGCGCAAAAGTCATGAATTTTACCCCCGTCTACGGGTGGTTCTATCGCAGCGCGAACGACCGCACAGCCTCGTGGACAGGGGTGGAATATCTCTATGAGTTTCTTGTCGGCAATACGGGCAAGGGTCCGTTCGCCGAGGTGGTCCCCCTCTCCCGAATCGAGCGGGGCGACATCGTTCAGCTCGGGCGGGAGACGGGCGATTTCTATCATTCCCCGGTCGTCGTGAGCGTTGCGGGCGGGACGATTCTCGTCGCCGCGCATTCCTACGACGTGTATGGGAAAACGCTTGCCTCCTACCGTGCCCCCGTGACGAGGGGGCTGCATATCCTCGGCGTGCGCAGATGAGTTACCGCAGCATGCGCAGCCCCTTGGGAAGATGGTTTTTTACGACCCCGTTCACGCATTTTCCGAGTCCGAGCGGGAATTCCTCCACGCATACGGCGCACCAGCCGTTTTCGAGATCGGCGGGGACGGGTTCGCCGCGGAGATACCTGACGCTCTCCTCTCTCGAAAGGGAGAGTTTTCTTTTTGCCCGTGTGCCGAACGCCATCGCAAGGGCATGGGACGGTTTGAAGTACTTGCCGTCCCACCTGCCGAGTTCCACCCCGCAGGAGAGCCGACCGACCGAACGGGGGTCGATCGCGGGCATGCCCCGCGGCACGGCGTTCACCGCCGCGCCCCACACGGAGAGTTCTTCCCCGAACGCCGCGCCGAAAAAGTCGTCCGAAAAGCTGTCAAACGCTTTGCGCGCTCTTTCAAACTCCCGTACTTCCCGCAATTTTCCGACAGGATTTCGCCGCACGCCGTCCTCTTTTTGCAGGAGCGCCGCGAAATGCCCCTCTCCGCAGACCTCGTGGGGGAGGAGCTTTTTCATTTCGAGCAGCCGTAGCCCGGGATGCCGTTTCAAAAGGGCTTCGACCTGCATTTCATCCTCTTCCTCCGCGAACGTGCAGGTGGAATACACCATTTTTCCGCCCCCGGCGAGCATCTTTACGGCTTCGTCGAGGATGCCCCTCTGGCGCGCGGCGCACATCGCAACGTTCTGCCTGCTCCAATGGGCGAGCGCCTGCGGCTCCTTTTTGAACATCCCCTCCCCCGAGCAGGGCGCATCGACGAGAATCTTGTCGAAATAGTCGGAAAAGACCGCCGAAAGCTGCCCGGGCGCCGCCGACGTCACCATGCAATTCGCGATGCCCATGCGCTCGACGTTCTGCGCCAAGATCTCGGCGCGTCCGCGGTCGATCTCATTGGCGATGAGCACGCCCGTGCCACCCATGTCCGCGGCAAGCTGCACGGTTTTGCCTCCGGGGGCAGCGCAGAGGTCCAAAACGCGTTCCCCCGCTTTGACCCCGAGAAGGGGCGCGGCGCACATCGCGGAGGGCTCTTGCAGATAGTACAGCCCCGCAAAATGATAGACGTCCGCCCCGGGCTTCTCCTCCGTGATGCGGAAGGCGTCGGGCGCCCATTCCACCCGCTCTTTGAGCGGGAAGGGCGCGCGGCGGGCGAACTCCTCGGCGGACAGTTTGAGCGTATTGACGCGCAGTCCCTTGCAGGGCGCGTTTTCATAGGAACGCAAAAAGGCGGGGAAGTCGTCGCCCAGCCTTTTTTGCATGATCTGTATAAATTCTTCCGGAAGATTCATGCCTCGATCCTTTTGAGCGCGTCCTCATAGAGAAGGAAGCGCGCTCCGCTCTTGATCGCGCTCTCGAACCGCATGCCCTCTTCGGCGCGCCCCACATAGACGTTGCATTCCGCGGGATGGGAGGTATATTTTCCGCCCGCAGCGAAGATCTCCGCCACAAGTTTGACCGACCTCGGCACATCCGTTTCGACATCCTTGGCGAAGCAGAAGATCTTGCCTTCGAGCGCGCCGCCCTTTCTGCGGCGGTGCATATACTTATTCACATAGCGGTAGAATTCCTCGTGCGCGCGGTGGTACAGTTCGCGCTCATGCGCCTTCTCCGCATAGTACTGCTTCTGTCCGAGCGAAGTACAGAGACGAATACGATGGTTTTCCAGCCTTCCGCCGCGGATATTGTAGCGGGAGATGAGCCCCGCGACGTCCGTCCCCTCGCGCTTGCAGAGCGCCTCGCACACCCGCATGGTCGCATACGCGTCGTCCACGGCGCGGTGCGGCGTAAATTCCACGCCGAGCTCCTCCGCCATGACGCCCAACCCCACCTGGTGGGAAAATTCCCCCGTCACGTTCATCCAGAAAAACTGGGTGTCGTGATATTCGAAGGTAAACGAGGGCAGTTTGAAACGGTTGGTTTCGAGATTGAGATAGTTGACGTCGTTGACGGTCGCATGTCCGAGCACGATGCTGTCCCTGTCCTCGAGCAGGGCTTTGAGCTTTTTGTACGCGGCGGGGAAGGGCGGGAACTGTTTGAAATCCTCGTCGTAGGGCAGAACGAGCCCCTCTCCCCCCTTTCTGCCCGTCAGATGGAATTTGCCCTTGGGATTCATGAGGATATCTTCCCGTGCGAGCACTTGGAAGGTCTCATCCGTCAAAACATATCCGAAGGCGCAGATCTTGGCGACGTTCTTAAAAACACACGCGCATTCGATATCAAAAAAGAGGTATTTTTTCATGCGTGATCACTTTTTGGGGGTTATTTCCGTCTTGGAGCCCATGTAGGGGCGAAGAACGGCGGGGATCTCCACGCTGCCGTCCGCACGGAGATGGTTTTCGAGGAAGGCGATGAGCATGCGGGGCGGCGCGACCACGGTGTTGTTGAGGGTGTGCGCGAACCTGCTCCCGCCCGCGCTCTTATAGCGGATGCCGAGCCGTCTCGCCTGCGCGTCCGTGAGATTGGAGCAAGAGCCCACTTCGAAGTATTTCTTCTGGCGCGGCGACCACGCCTCCACGTCCACGCTGCGGTATTTGAGGTCGGCGAGGTCTCCAGAACAGCATTCGAGAGTCCGCACGGGGATCCCCATGGAGACGAAGAGCTCTACGGTGTACTTCCACATCTTTTCATACCATGCCTCGCTCTCCTCGGGCTTGCAGATGACGATCATCTCCTGCTTTTCGAACTGGTGGATGCGGTAGATGCCCCGCTCCTCGATGCCGTGCGCGCCCTTCTCCTTGCGGAAACAGGGAGAATAGCTCGTCAGCGTGAGCGGAAGCTCGCGCTCGTCCAGCGTCGTGTTCATGAATCTGCCGATCATGGAGTGCTCGCTCGTCCCGATGAGGTAGAGGTCCTCTCCCTCGATCTTGTACATCATGCCGTCCATTTCCTCGAACGACATGACGCCCGAGACGACGTCGGAGCGGATCATGAAGGGCGGGATGCAGTAGGTGAACCCCTTGTCGATCATGAAGTCGCGCGCATAGGCGAGCACGGCGGAATGCAGGCGGGCGACGTCGCCCGTCAGATAGTAAAAGCCCTGCCCGCTCGTTCTTCTCGCGCTGTCGATGTCGATGCCCGCGAGCCGTTCGAGGATGTCGAGGTGGTAGGGAATCTCGAAATCCGGCACTTTCGGCTCCAAAAACCGCTCTCTCTCGACGTTCTCGCTGTCGTCTTTTCCGATGGGCGTATCCTCGGAGATAAAGTTCGGGATGCGCATCATGATGCGCTTCAAACGCTCCTCGACCTCGGGAGTCTCCCTTTCGATCTCGGCGAGCCGCGCGGCGTCCACGGCGACCTGCGCCTTGACCGCATTCGCCTCCTCCGTCTTTTTCTCGCGCATGAGCTGCCCGATCTGCTTGGAGAGCGCGTTGCGCCCGGCGCGGAGCGCGTCCCCCTCCGTTTGCAGGGCGCGGCGCTTTGCGTCGAGGGCGAGCGCTTCGTCCACCAGGGGGAGCTTCTGGAATTGAAATTTCTTTTCGATGTTGGCGCGCACGCGGTCGGGGTCTGCGCGCAGAACGGCGATATCGATCATCTTGGCTGCCTCTTAATGGGTTACTTTTCCTCTATTATACACCTTTCGGGACGGAAAGGCAACGCTTTGCGGGCTTTCCCCGCGGCAAACGTGCGAAATTTTCTGCCCGCCCGCCGCGGATTTTTTGACTTTTCCTCCCGAGTGGTGTATAATAAGAGTATTCCGCACCTACGAGGTTCTCATGAAGGAAAAGACAATTTCCGCTGCCGAACGGCAGCGACAGATCAAAAAGAAGTTCAAGCGCATGAAGAATCTCCCCTCCGCGGACGATGTGGAGCGCTTTTCGCCCGCCCTCCGCGAAGGTCTCACCCAAGAGCAGGTGGACGAGCGTTTCGGGCAGTTTCTGTTCAACGACGTCAATAAGAAGTATTCCAAGTCGTACGCGAGCATCTTCCTCGGCAACATCTGCACGTTCTTCAACCTGTTGTGCGTGCTCGTCGCCATCGCGCTCATCTATGCGGGCGCGAGCTTCACGCAGTTCCTGTTCGCGGGAATCTTCGCGGTCAACCTGCTCATCGGCATCGTACAGGAGATTCTCGCAAAGAAGCAGATCGACAAGCTCGCCGTGCTCGTCTCCTCCACCGTGAAGGTGATGCGGTCGGGCAAGCCGAGAGAGATCCCCGTCTCCGAGATCGTGCTCGACGACGTTATCCTGCTCGAAACGGGCAACCAGATTCCCGCCGACTGCAAGCTTGCGGACGGCGTGGTGGAAGTCAACGAATCCCTGCTCACGGGCGAAAGCGTGCCCATCCGCAAAAAGGCGGACGACATGCTGCTCGCGGGCTCCTTCATCGCAAGCGGCAACTGCCGCGCGCGGGTGGAGCGCGTCGGCGCGGCGACGTACATCAACTCGCTCATGTCCAAGGCGAAGAAGTACAAAAAACCGCGCTCGGAGATCATGAACTCCATCCGCCTCTTCATCCGCGTCATCGGCGTGCTCATCGTCATCATCGCGGCGCTCATGTTCTGGCGCACGTGGACGGCGACGGGCGGCAACGTCTCGCAGTCCATCCAGCTCACGGGCGCCGTCGTCATCGGGATGATTCCCTCGGGGCTCATGCTCCTCACCTCGCTCGCGATGGAGATCGGCGAGCGGCGTCTCGCCAAGAAACAGACGCTCGTGCAGGACCTCTACTCCCTCGAAATGCTCGCCCGCGTCAACGTGCTCTGCCTCGACAAGACGGGAACGATTACGGACGGACGCATGACGGTCAGCGAGGTGCGCGAACTGAACAGCTTTTCGGACGTTCCGTTTGCCGAGATCATGGGCAGCATGCTCGCCGCCCTCGATGACAACAACCAGACTTCCATCGCCCTCAAAGAGAAATTCGGAACTTCTGCTGCGCTCACGGCGACGGCGATCTTGCCCTTCTCTTCGAGGCGCAAGCTCTCGGCGGTCACCTTCGAGGACGCGGGCACCTATGTGTTCGGCGCGCCCGAATACGTTCTGCGCCCCATGCCGCCCAAGATCGAGAGAATGGTCAAGGACTACGCCGCGGCGGGTCTGCGCGTGCTCCTCGTCGCCTATTCCCCGAATGCCATCACCGGCGATAAATTGCCGTCGCTGCTCCGTCCCGTCGCCGTCGTCGCGCTCGCGGACAACATCCGCCCCGACGCCGTGCAGACGGTGAAATGGTTCCGCGAGAATGATGTGGACATCCGCATCATCTCGGGCGACAACCCCGTCACCGTGTCCGAAGTCGCGAAGCGCGTGGGCGTCCCGAATGCGGAAAAATACATCTCTTTGGACGGACTGACCGACCTCGAAGTGGAGAACGTCGCGGGGCAGTACACCGTGTTCGGACGCGTCACGCCCGAACAGAAAGCGGTGCTCGTCAAGGCGCTCAAAAAGCTCGGGAACACCGTCGCCATGACGGGGGACGGCGTCAACGATATCCTCGCCCTGAAAGAGGCGGACTGCGCGATCTCCGTTGCCTCGGGCGCGGAAGCGGCGCGCAACATCTCCCACCTTGTGCTCATGGACAACAACTTCATGAGCCTGCCCACCGTCGTCAACGAGGGCAGAAGGGTCATCAACAACATCAAGTCCTGCGCCGCGCTGTATATCACGAAAACGCTCTTCATCACCATGCTCGCCATCATCTGTATCGGGCTGGGAGAGCCGTATTTCTTCAAGACGAACAACATGCTCCTCTTCGAGATGTTCGTGGCGGCGCTCCCCTCCTTCGTGGTCTCGCTGCAACCCAATACCGAGCGGGTCAAGGGGAAATTCATCCCCTACGTCATCTCGCGAAGTTTCCCCAACTCGCTGACGCTCATCCTCTGCGTCATGGCAGTGTACGTTGCCTCCCTGTATCTGCCGGAGGCGTACGGCTTCGGAGCCCCCGCGACGCGCAGCGCGCTCTTCTTGCTCGCCCTCACGTTCGGCGGACTCGTGACCCTATACCGAATCTTACAGCCCATGAACGTCATCCGATTCGGAGTCTACTGCGTGTCCGTCGCGATCTGTATCATCGTGCTGTCCATCCCCATGCTCGGCAATCTCGTCTTTACATACGAGAGCGGCGCGGGCGACGTGACGACCTGGGCGGACCTCGCGCTGACCTTCCCGCAGGTGCTGTTCATCATCAGTACGGTGCTTGCCGCGTTCCCCGTCTCGGCGCTTCTGCAAAAACTGTGCGATTTGATGAATCCGACGTAAAGGTTTCGGCGAAAATCTTTGCCTGCGCAAATCTTTTCGTCGAGCGAATGGGCGTGTATGCCTCAATAGGCTTGGTTCCGATTAGAGATTTCATCGGACAGTAAGCCGAAAGGGTTCGGCAAATTGGGTCGCCCTACTTCGCTCTGCGAGCTCGTGCCGCCCTTCGACGAAAAAAGAATGTGCGGGCGGGGCGGCGGAAGTGAATTCCGCCTAAGGCACAAAATTGAAGAGTTTCGCGCGATTTCTTTTGCTACGCAAAATAAATACGCGCGAGCGAATAAACTTTTCTGCCTTCATCGGCTCGTTGCGATTATTCGTTTCATCGGACAATGTGCGTACCGTGGTGCGCATATAGGGTGAAAAAGCAAAAAGTGTGATTTTTGCTTTTTCCTTTATTTTTAGGTTTCGCGCGATTTCTTTTGCTACGCAAAATAAATACGCGCGAGCGGATAAGCGTTTACGCCTTCATAGGCTTGATTCCGATTAGTCGTTTCATCGGACAATAAGCCGAAAGGGTTCGGCAAATTGAGACGCCCACGGCGGAAGTGAATTCCGCCTAAGGCAACAGTTTTAGAATAAAAGAGCGCGGCGGCTTCGAGAGAAGCCGCCGCGCGGGGTTTTGCGATATTTCGCAGTGTTATTCATCTCCCTCCCTTTCGGGGGTTTCCGCGAAGTTTGCTTCGCGGAAACCGAATTCAATGAAGAAGGGATGTATGGGCATTATTCACAGAATTTGTTTTGGCAAGCAAAACAAATTCCCGTGAGCGGAGAGGCTTTTACGCCTTCATGCGCTCGGTGCGGTTGGTTCCGCCGTAAGCCGAGGTCAGTCGTCGCTGCGCTTGAACACAGTCTTATCGCTCAACTTATACGTTGCTTTGAACAGCGTGGCGTTTGCCGCAACGTCCGTAAAGCTCTGTGCCGTACCGGTTGCATCGGCTTCCTTCGCGTACTTCGTCCAGCCGTTGGGATTCGCAAAGGTGACGGAAGTCAAGCTTTCGCTCTCGGTGAAGGCGCGGATCGCGATATAGTTCACCTGCGCGGGGATGGTCACCGAGACGAGCCCCGACTTCTGGAAGGCGGTCGCGTTGATCTTCGTCACGCCCGTGCCGAGGTCGAGCGTGGTGAGCGCGGTGCACGAGGAGCAGAGCGAAGTGGGGATCTCCGTCACGCCGTTCGGGATGGTGAGGGATTTGATCGCTGTTCCGCTGAGCGAATAGTTACCCAATTTGGTGACGGTCGTGGGAATGGTGAAGGTTTCGAGCTTCGCGCAGCCCTTGAAGGCGTTCTGCTGAATTTCCGTGACGTTGTTGCCGAACGTGACGCTTGTGAGCGCGGTGCAGTTCTGGAAGCAGTAGCTCGGAATCTTTTCCATGCTGTCGGGCAGCGTTACGGTGGTCAAAGAGGCGCAGCCGTCGAACATGTAGCTGCCGTAGGAGTACTGGATGTACGTGAATTCGGGCACAACGATGCTTTCGATCGCGGTATTGCGGAAGAGCTGGTCGCCAAACTGCAACGCCTTACCGTTGAACACGACGTCTTTGAGAGCGGTCCACCCGCGGAAGGTGTAGTTGCCGATGTACGTCATGTTGGCGCCGAGGGTGACCTTGGTGATCTTTGCGAACTTCTCCACGGGGCTCTTTGCGCTCATGGAGCTTGTTCCCGAGAAGGCGCCGTGCTTGATGCCCACGACGGGCACGCTGCCGTAGGTATCGGGAAGGACGAGTTCGGTCGCGTCCTCGGCAACGCTCTCGACGCCGCTGATGAGGTAGCCGTCGCTCGTCTCGTTGAGCTCATAGGTGAACTTGGCGACAGGGGTAGCTTTCTTCGCGCCGCAGACCTTGCAGGTGTCGCTGCCCTCGTCATACCGGTGCTCGCCGACGTCCCCGCGCTTGTCAGCGTGGCCGCAGGTGGCGGCGTGCCAGTGCTCCGCATCGTCATAGACCCAATCTTTCCCGAAGAGGTGGCGCACGAACCCGCAGGTGTTGCAGACCTCGTCCGTGTCGCCGTCATAGGCGTGTTCATGGTTGGAGACAGGCGTTACGGTGACCGTCTTTTCGCCATAGACAAAGCTCACGGTATACACGCCCGCGGTCGATTCCTGTACGCGGTCGGCGGTGACGACGCTGTTGCCCTTCGGCGCATAGTAATAGTTGAAGTGTTCGCCGTTCGTGCCGAAGATGTAGAGAGCCCAGATCTCATTCTCCGCCAAACTGATGGTGAGCGAGAAGGTCTTGGTCGCGGGATCGCAGGTGAACACGGGGTTATTTTCGGCGTCGCTCTCTACGCTGCTCGTGTAGAGCACCGCTGCGTCGAGATAGGACTGTGCCGCTGCCTTGTCGCGCACGCTGATGGGGCTCAGATAGATGCGGACGTCGGAGAGCTTGAAGCCGCATTCGCATTCGCCCTGCGCATTGAAGGTGTGGAGCGTCCGGGGATGGTCGGGGTCGACGGCATCGTCATCGGGACAGACCTTCCAATGGTTCAGACCGTAGTTGTCCTTTTTCCATTCGGTGTAGGCGTGAACGTGGTCGCCCCAGCCGGGCTCGACGCCGCAGACGCAGTTCTCCGTGCCGCTTTCGCCGTAGGAGTGATCTTCATCGCTCCCCTCTTGCTTCGCGCCGCAGATGGAGCAGCCTTTCCAGTGCTGCGCCGTCCCCCGGATGCCGTGTTCGTACTCGGTGTATTCGTGCTCGTGCATGGTGACGGAGACCGT
>CANQOB010000018.1 GCA_947625385.1 uncultured Clostridia bacterium | reverse complement strand
TCCGAAACCTCTACGAGGACAAAGTGAACGGCAACCTCTCTGACGAACGCTTCCGAAAGCTATCACAGGAGTACGAGAACGAACAATCAGCGTTGAGTGCGCGGATTCGAGAATTGCAGGAAGTATTATCAAAAGCAAAGGAACAGTCCGATAACGTAAATCGCTTTATGAGGCTTATTCGCAAGTACACGGAAATCACGGAACTTACGCCCGAAATCGTGCGGGAGTTCATCGAGAAAGTCATAGTACACGAAAAGCAAGTGATTGACGGCAAGCGGACACAGGCGGTGGAAATCATCTACAACTGCGTGGGAGTAATTCCCGACCTCGCGCAGGAAGAAGCCGCTTAAACTTCGGGAAGGGCAACGAATAAGCGGTTTGACAAACCGCCAAACCGCTTATTCATAGAATCCCTATGGACACCCACCTTTCGCCAAGCCGTTTTTTTGCAGTTCCCCGCCGACAATCGCCGGCGGGGATTTTGTGGGAGGAATGGCGCTTTATGCAAACGCAATGGTGGCAGTAGAGGAGAGGATGAAGTAGTCGATGTTGAAGCCGTTGTTGTTCAAACAGGTGAACGTGAGCGTATTTTCGCCCGCAACGACCTCGGTCGTGATGATCTCATAGGTATCGCAGGCATACCAATCGCTCGCCCTCGTCAACGTCCACGTTGTAGAGACGGCAAGCCCTTTCCCGTTGAGCGAACCGCGCAAGCAGTCGGTGAACTTCTTGTCGCCGTTCTTGTAGGAAGCCATGTAGACCTTCAAAGTTACGGTCGCAGCCTTGTCGGCGGTGAATTTCAGCTCAAACGTGCCGAACCTGTTGTTCGTCGAAAGGAAGGAGGATTCGGGCGCGGCGGCGGGAGTGGCATCCACTTTGATATTTTTGTTGCCGGAGAGCTTGGTGAGGATGGTGCCCGCCTCGGCTTCGAGTTTGTTTTCCTTGGCTTCGCCCGTTGCGTTGCCGTCCACGACGGAAAAGACCACGTCGCCGCCTTCTTCACGGTGATAGGTGTACGTTTTCTTTCCGCAGAAGTCCTCGGTCGCGGTTTGGGTCGTCACGGTATAGCCCTCATCCGAGAGCGCGGGGAGATCGACGATCTCCATTTTGCCGCAGAGCCCGCAGAACCTGTACACCCGTCCGCCGGCATCCTGGGTCGGAAGTGTGGTGTACGGACCGAACTCGGCGTTCTCGAATTGGCAGCCCGTCTCCGCTTCGCGCGTAAGACATAGTTTTTCAGTGGCGGTGAGGGAAATCTGATCCCAATCGAGCGCGGTTGTGTTAGGAATGAAGGAAAGCTTGTTGTCGCCCTGTTTCAGATTTAACGTGGTGATCTCCACATTGCCCCAGATGAAGCCGTCCGGATCTTGGCCGGTTTGTTCCCATATGGGATTACCGTCGATTTCCACCTCTTGTTCATTCAATTCAAGTCCTTGAAAAAGGGTCACCCAGTCGACATCTTTCGACTTTCTTCTACCAAGCTTGAGGGTGAGGAGGGCGGCGGTTTCGTGTTCTGCCGTGATGTGGAAAATGATGCGGTTCTGTTCGCCCACGGAAGAACCGTCTGCCCACCTTCTCAACCAAAAACCGCTCTGTCCGTCGTGTTCGGCTGTCTGAACGGAGGGAATCCAGTCGGTGTCATTTTCGTCGCTTTCGAATTCGGCGGCTTCCGCCTCGAACCAATAGGTGACGACGGGAATTTCCTTGGGGGTCACGACAATGTCCACCGTCTTGGACTTGCCGTAGTACGAAACGGTGATCTTCGTATCGTCGGGCGTGAGCGGACGGTCGGGAGAGACGGTATAGTCGTCTACGGTCTCGTTTTTCCCGTCCGAATAGTAGGCGGTGACGACCATGCCCGCGCGGTCGAAGGTATCCCCCTCGGTATAGTTCACCTTTTCGGGCTGGTGGGTGATCTCGATATCCGTGAGCGTGTGTTCCTGCTCCTGCGGTTTCGGATTGACGGTGATGCTCACCTTACAGGTCTTTTGGGACCAAGTGATGACGATCTCCTTGTCCGATGTTTGAAGAGGTCCCGACGGCGCATAGGTATAGTCCGTGACCGTCGTCTTACTGTCGTCCGACCAGAGCGCCGAGATGACCATGCCCTTCGTATCGAAGGTGTCTCCCTCGGTGTAGACCGTCGTCTCGGGCATCGCAGAGACCGTTATGCCCTCCAACGTGGGAGTTTCGTCTACGATCTCGCACGCCGTCAAGCCGAAGGTCGCCACAAAGAGCGTCGCCAATGCGACTGCACAAATTTTTCCTTTGTTTTTCATAGTTTTATACCCCTTTATAAAGATTTTTATTCTTCGAACCAAAGTTCCAGCTCTGCGCTTGAAACGAGACGGAAGTAGTCGAGATTGCTGAATCCGCCGCCGTTGTTCGTCAGTTTGATGGTGTTCTTTCCTTCTTGGAGGTCGAGGATCATGACCTCGAATTCCGCCCAGTTGAAGTAGTTGTAGTCGGTGTTTGCGCGGGTAAAGACGACGTCGTCCGGGATGGTCACTTCCGAACCGTTCACGGTGAGCGTGCGCTTGTCTTTGAGCTTGACGTCGCCCGTGTTGCGGCATCCGAAGCAGATGATGAAGAGGGCTTGGGCTGCCTTGTCCGAGGTGATCTCAAGCGTGACGGAGCCCGTATTTCCCGAGAGACCCTGCACATACGCGCCGCCGTGCGGGTCGTGGGAGTTCGCTTCCTTCCCGATCGACGCCGCGCCTTCGAGCGTCATGCGCTCGCATTCGAAGAGATAGGACTGCGTGCCGTTCGTGGGGTACAGCCTGCTCGAAAACTCGAACGTATACCCTTCGAGCGTGTATTCCCACGTCGCCTTGCCGAAGGTGTCGGGACCGTTCGCCTCGACAGGCTTCTTGGTATAGCCGTTCGCCTCGGAGATCTCGGGGAGGGTCTCCTCGCGGCGGTCGCGGCAGTACTCGCAGTAGGAGACCGCCTTGCCCGTGCTCTCGAGGGTGGGTTCCTCTTCGAGCGTCCACGTCTGATAGCTATGACCGTTCGTCTTTTCGGCGGTGTTTTCGAGGGGAGCGGTGGAGGTGAGCACAAAGTAGTCGAAGTTGAGCCCGTTCGTCGTCTTGGTAAAGACGATCTCGTTGTCGCCCTCTTTGAGCGAGACGATCATGACCTCGAATTCCGTCCAGGTGTAGTACTGGATGGCGCCCTCGACCGTGTCCCATGCGGGGACATCGAAGTTCTCCACGGGTTCGTTGATGACGCCGTTGATCTTGATCTCGAAGAGATTCTTGTAACTTCTCGCCGTCCCGAGCCCGAGGCAGATGGTGAGGACTGCCTGCGCGTCGGCTTCCGCCGTGATGTGATAGGTGATGGCCGCCGTGCCGCCCTGCGAGAGATGGTGGATGAAGGCGTCCCCGCTGGGATGGTTGTTGCTCTCCACGGTGCCTTCGAGCCCCTTGGCACAGCTGCCGATGTCCGTTACGAGCTCTCCCGTCTCCGCCTCGAACTTGTACCGTTCATAGCTTCCCGTGAGTTGGGCGGTGAGAGAGGGCTTGCTCACGGTGATGGGGACGGTATCCGTGAAGGTTTGGTAGGTGACGGTGACCGAAGTGACGCCCAAAGCCAGCGCCCCTGCGGGAGAGACGGTGTAGTCGGTGACGGGGGTGTGGGTGTCGTCCGAATAGACGGCTTCCACGACCATGCCCGTCTTGTCGAAGCTCTCGCCTTCGACATACGCGACTTTTCTCGGCGGGGTCGTGACTTCGATTCCGATGAGTTCGGGTTCCGGTTCTTGCTCGCTGCATCCCGCAAGCGCCACCGAGAGCGCCATGAGGACGGCGAGGACGAGCAGTGCTGCATTTCTGCATTTTGTTTTCATGATTTCCTCCTTTTATTCTTTCCGGGGTCTCCCGGACGGTTCCTTCTTGTTTGCCGAGCTGCCGCTCTTCTTTTCTTGCACGAATTTGAGCGCCGTGACGGCGACAAGTCCCGCCGTGACGAGCCCCAGCACGATCTGGACTGCCAAAACGAGCTTCTGCCACCATTCCGTGACGGAGATGACGCGCGTATTGCTGCCGAAGCCGTTCATGGCGTTGCTGTTCGCGACGACATACAAGATTCTGTGCGCGGATTCGGCGAGCGCCTTTGCGACGGTGGGATTGGTGCTTGCCGCCTCATAGGAGTCGAGCTTGGTATTCTCGCCGAGGATGCAGTCGTTGCCGCCCATCACGCCGTCGACGGGACCCATATAGTCGCGCCATGCGGCGTCGCTGACGACAAAGCCCTCGAAGCCCCATTCGCCGCGCAAAACGTTGGTCATGAGCCCCTTGTGCGCGCCGCTCCAATAGGGTCCGACGCGGTTGAACGCGCTCATCAAGCCCGTCAGATCTCCCTCGGTCACGGCATATTCGAAGGCGGGGAGATAGATCTCGCGGATGGATTGCTCGTTTGCCCAAATGGAGACGCCGAAGCGGTTGCTCTCCTGGTCGTTGAGGGCGAAGTGCTTCATGTTGCAATAGACGCCCTTCTCCTGCATGCCGATGACTTGCCATTTCGCCATAATGCCCGAGAGGAAGCCGTCCTCGGAGTAGTACTCGAAGCCGCGTCCGCCGTAGGGCGTCCTGTGGAGATTGGCGGAGGGACCGTACATGCCCGTGGCGCCCGAATGGAGCATGTCCTCGCCGAGCAGCTTGCCCACGTCATAGGCGAGCCTGTCGTTGAAGGTCGCCGCAAGCAGAACGTTACTGGGGAAGGACATGGTCGTGCGGTTCAGATTGGTAAGATAGGGTTTCCGTACGCCCATGGGGCAGTCCTCGACGACCTCATAGGGTTTGGCGATGCTCTCGATGGCGATGGTGCCGTGGTTGGCATAGGCAGAGAGACGGATCTGCTCGTCGAGCGTGAGCTGGCTCACGAGCTGCGTCCACGCGCTGTGGTCGAAGGGGAGCCCCCTCAGATCCACGAGGTTAAAGACGTGCGCCTGTTCGTACTCGGGCATGACGTCGGCGGGGTCGGCTTCGTAGGTCTTGTTCCACGAAAGGATCTCCGGCATGTCGTCGGGCACTTTGAGCACAAGCTTTTGGGTGGGGTAGGTCGCCTCCCAGTCGCTGCGGGAGAGATAGGGGATCGTCCCGAGAGAGGCGTCCATGTACTTGTTCCAGTCCGCATTTTCGAATTGGTTTTCGATCGCCGCGCCCGTATCCGATACGGCGAAAGTCGTGTAGTCGTCCTTGTCGTTGACGATCGTCTTGACGAGCGTGCGGTCGCCCTCGGCGTCCATGACGTTTCCCGTGTTGGAGGGCGTCTTTCCCTTTGCGGCGAGGATGTTGTTGACTGCGGCATGGGCGTCCGTCGCCGCCGTGAGATAGTAGGTGCCCGCCTCATAAATATAGGTGTTTTGGTCGGCGTCGTCATAGGTCTTGAAGGCGTCGTCCCTGACCGTTATAGTGACCGTCTCCTTCGCGTTAGGCTCCAGATAGCTCGTCTTGGCATATCCGACGAGGTTGACTGCCGCCTGTTCGAGCCCGAACTCTTTGTCGTGCTCGGTGTAGGGGCGCTGGATGTAGATCTGGACGGCGTCCGCGCCGATCTCGTCCCCCGTGTTCGTGACGGTGACCTGTACCTCGTAGTTGCCGTCCGCCTGTTTTGTGACGGTGAGCCCGCTGTACGAAAAGGTCGTGTAGGCGCCTCCCCAGCCGAAGGGGAAGGCGACCTCCTCGGAGTATTTCCACCCGTCCTTGGAGCCGTAGACGCCGACCTTGGCAGTCGCATTGCCCTGTCCGAGCACGGCGTCCTCATAGCGGGTCTCGTAATATTTGTAGCCGACATAGATGTTCTCGACATAGGCGATGAAGGTGTTGGCGTAATAGTTGTTGATCTTCACCTCGTCGAGATTGGCGTATCCCGTGAAGAAGGCGTTGGTGAACGCGGGCGCGGAGCGCGTGTTGTAGACAAAGGTGTCCGCCAAATGCCCGCTCGGAACCGTCTTGCCCGCCAAAATATTGCCCACTTCGTCGAGACCGCCCCAACCTGTCTGTCCCACCCAAAGGCAGGCGTCGATGTCGTTTTTGTACTGCATGATCTTTTCGAGATTCATGCTTGCGGGGGTGTTGAAGAGAACGATGAGCTTTTTGAATGTCCCGTCCCGACGGAAATTCACGATGTTGGAGAGGAGATTTTCCTCATTGCGGTGCAGATCGAAATAGTCTCCGGAGACGGTGTCGGCGAGGTCGCTCTCCGCGTCGAGAGGACCGCCCGAGCCGCCCGAGCCTTCGCCGAGCTGGCGGGAGAACACGAGGATGGCGGCGTCGCCGTATTGGGAGAACGAGTTCGTGATGTCGCTCGTGTAGCGGCTCCACGGGACCTCGTTGACCTTGTCGCGGATGTGGGTGTCATAGCCGCTGCCCGCGCCCTTCGTGTAGAAGTCCCACAAGGTGGGATTGACGGAGAGCCCCGCGTTTTGCAGCGCCTTCTGCATGTTGGAGGAGCCGCTCGTATTCGCCTTCGCCGAACCGGTGCCCGAATAGACCCAATTCGCACTCGAACGGCTCAAAAGACTGACCTTGTTCCCGCTTTTGAGGGGGAGCCCGCTCTCCTTGTTCCAAAGGATGGTCGTCCCTTCGCGCTGGACGCGGTAGGAAGCCTCTACGTCGGCGTCCCAAAGGGAGACGTCGTCATACACCTGATGGCGGTAGCCGTTCTCATCCGTCGTATAGAGGATATTGCCCGCCTCATCCTTCTGTACATAGTCCGATTTGAAGTATTCGAGGTCGGGGAGTTCGTCCCCCTCGGTCGCGACGGTCTCCGTCCTGTACCCCGTGAGCCCGAGCACGTTGTTGATGATGCCCTGATAGCTGTTCAGGACGGCTCCCGCGATGATCGAGACCAAAAACCACATTGCGAGATAGATCGCGACGAGACACCAAACCGATTTCTTTCCGGGAATCTTCATTGTTTTGCCTCCTTACGTCCCCGCACGGACTTGACCAGCCAGCAGGACAGCCCCGCGAGGAAGAAGGCGCCGAGCACGCCCTCCGCCACATACAGCAGTGTGACCCACCAGTTGAAAAGCAATCCGTCGTCTCCGCCCGAATGCTGGATCATCAGTGCGGAGATGACATGCAGTGCGATGATGGCAATCGTGACGAACGACAGAAACATTGCGGATACTGCCGTCAGAATGCCCCACGGTATTTTCTTCACTTCCTTTTTTCCTCCTTTTGTTTTGTTGTTTCGAAGCGTCGGGCGAACTGCCCGTGTACTTGATTGTAATAAAAAAGCAAGCGCTGTCAAGAGCGCTTGCACGAACTGTATTTGCCGTATGCACATTCGGAGGGAAGGGGGAGTTAATTCGATTCTTCCCGTATGGGGATAAGGATATTGAGGTTGAAAATGCAGTCGGTGACCTTTACGGAGAGGTTCCCGTCGTATTTGTCCACGATGCGCTGGATGCTCATCATGCCGTATCCGTGGTTCTCCCGGTCGGCTTTCGTGGTGCGCGGGAGCTTGTCCTCCTTGAAGCTGATCTCGCCGAGGTAGTAGTTCTTGATGTTGATGGTTGTCATGCCGTTGACGGAATACACTTTGAGAGAGATGACCCGCTTCTCCCTGTCGTCGAGTTTGAGCACCGCTTCGATGGCGTTGTCCAAGGCGTTCCCGAACAGCGAATAGACGTCGGAATCCTTCATGAAGCCCAGCTGCTTTCCGTCTGCGATACAGCTTAAAACGATGCCTTCCCGGAGACATTTGAAGCTCTTTTCCGTGAGAATGACGTCGAGCGCCTCGTTGTCCGTCTTGACGACGGAATCGTAGATGGAAATTTGGTTTTCGAGTTCTTCGACCGCCTCCCCGCTGAGATGGCGGCTGATGCCGATCTCGCGGATCTGGTGTTTCATGTCGTGGCATTTGAGGTTGATCATCTCGATCGTCTCTTTGGAGAGCCGGTATTGCTCCTTCTCCTGCTGCAAAAGCTTTCCGACGAAGTCGAGCTCGGTTTGCAGCCGCTTGGAATGGATGAGCTCGAATTGCCAGGAGAGGAGCAAAAAACAGCAGAAGCAGATATAGAGGCTGATGATGAGCGAGTTGATGACGGAGTTGGCATTCCCGTTATACACGAGGACCGCATTCAGGACGATGTTGATGAAGAGGGCACAGGTCAGAAGCCCGAGCAGGAACTTGTTTTTGATCTTGAAGTCCTCTCCCTTGCGGATGCGCTTCCCGAATACGAAATACACGGGCACATACACCGTGAAAAAACAAATGAGATACACCGCCGCATAGAGCAGATTCCAAAGGCTCCATTGGGAAGCGGTGAGGGCGTCCTGAAAATAAAAATCGCGCAGAGGGCTCTCTCCCCAAACGATGAGGGTGAGCGCGAAATTGCTGAACTGATAGGCGAGATGCTGCGTCGTATAGGCGGCGATTCCGCAGAAAATGACGTTGATCCAAGGCTCCTTGTAGATGAATTTCATCGCGAGGATGGTGGAGGAAGCGAGGACAAGATAGACGAAGCACGACCAAAGCGCGTTGTCGATGACGGGAAACGCCGCCGCGAGCCCGAGACAGAGGAGAATGCCCGCCGCCGTGCGGAGATAATAGTACTGCCTCCGTTTGAGATTGTGGGTAAAGAGCGCCTCCGCCACGATGATTTCGAGCATAAAGAGGAGATTGGAGAGCATCAGTGACCTCCCGCGAGCCAGTCGTTGAGCGCCTTCAAAAAGCCTGCGCTCTTCTGACGGGAAATTTGTAAGGAGACCCCGCCGACCGTCACTTCCGTTCTCCGCACCTGCGAGACGTGATTCAGATTGACGAGAAAACATCGGTTGCAAAAGACGAAAGGGGCGTCCTTCAAGGCGTTTGCGGCGGCGGAGATCGAGCCGAGCACGGTGTAATCGCCGTTTGCCGTGTGGTAGGTCAAGTAGTGCCGCATGACCTCGACAAAGTAAATTTCGGAGGCGAGCAGGCGGAACCTGCCGTCACGGTTGCTGATCCAGATCTCCACTTCCTTGTTTTCTTCGAGACATTCGAGCGCACTGGAAAGCTTCAGGGAAAAATTATAGTAGGAAATGGGCTTCACAATAAAATCGAAGGCGCGGACCTCATAGCCCTTGACGGCGTATTGCGCAAGGTTCGTCACGAAGATGACAAGGGTGGAGGAGTCATGCTCCCGAAGCTTTTTTACGATCTGCATCCCGTTCCCGTCGGGGAGCTCGATGTCCATGAAGAGAATGCTGAAATCGCACTTCCCCGCCTCGAAAAAACTTTTTGCGGACGGGAAATGTACCACATTGAAGCGGCACTTGTTCTCCTGTTCGTATTGTGCGAGATAGGAGCGGAGAAGCAGGACTGCGTTTTCATCGTCCTCCACGATCGCAATATACCGTTCCGTCATGAAAAACCTCCCTTTTCATGTTTTTGCCCCTTCGGGGCAACTCCATGCGCGACAAACTGTTTTTGAACTCTGCGACTATACAGGTTTCCAAAGCCCGAGCCAAGGTTGGGCTTCCAAATGGTAAATGGATGCGACCATATCGAATTTCGGTGTAACATTCGGCAACCTGCTTAGCGTGCAGAACAGACGATAGATGTTAGGATAGTTATTTTGGAATTCCGGATCGAGTTTTCCAACGAGGAAAATGAATTTCTTGAAATAAAATCTTTCATCATCGTATTTGAACCGAACATCGTGGAACGTCGGACATAAAAGCCGATACAAGCGCTTTCGTCCCGCAAAACGCAAATACCGTATGAACAGAGAGATCACAAATTCTTCATTCCCGCAATATGTTTTCAAGATATGATTTTCCGTGTTCAGGTTATAAGTGCTCTCATGCAGATTGAGCCCAATATAGTCGTCATAAACGGTCGTGAGATTTTTGCAGGAAGAAAAGTCAAAATCGATAATATCGTAGTTGTCAAAATTATCTTTTGACAGAAAACTTCTTATCGCGGCTTTCATTTTATCTTTTGCGTCCTCTGTTTTTATATTATCGAGTCCGTCGAGCGCTTCGATATTGATCGCCATATTCTTTACGGTGGAATCTCGGAACGGAATCCTTGCACAGCGCTCGAATTTTCGGTATAGAGCGTCTGCCTCCGATGACATTTGTTCGATGGAGCAGTCCGACGGCTCGTCCGGATAATAAATAGTGATACTGTGAGCAAGTTCTATCAGCAGCTCCTTGATTTTGCTGTTGGGATATGGCGGCAAAGGGGAATCGAATTTCAGCGAGGAAAGCGTATGCCAAATGGACTTTTGAGCAGCATTGCACCGCGAAAGAAGCCGCTCCTTTGCGTCGACGGCACTTCGAAGTCCTTCATGCGCCAATTCATCCAAGACATAGAACAATTCGAAAAGGCGGACGCCCTTGACGCGCTTCATTTCCAAACGGCGGCTTGCGTCGGAGAAATCGATCAGTCCTGCTACGTTACACCCTGCCTTTTCCAACGCATCAAGGACAAGATGCTCAATAGTGTATTCTGTTTTATTGCAAATTTTGATGAAACGCCCGTCCTCGCCGTCCGCGGCTTCCCGATTGTCTTTGAAGATGTCCTCGTAAAAGTATTTTGTCATTTTCGCATTATCTAACCCACGCTCGCTTATAAAGGTGATGTTGGGGGTTCGTTGTACCTTCACGTAGTCAACTGCATCTACTGGGACTTCGGAATGCTTTTTCTTGAATTCTTTTATGGAAAGTTGAAGCTCTCGGGGGATAAATTTTTCCAGATGTTTATTGGAAGCACTTATTACATACACGGGGATATTGAATTTTTCTGCCAGCATCAGAATCGTCTCCGTTCCGGCAGCGTTGATAAAACTACGCAATATCGAATCGCGCAATTCGACAGAACATGCTCCCAATAAAATTTTTGTAATTTTCTTCTCCTCGAGCAGCTGATGGATACTGCAATCGGTGATCACGGTTCTGTTTTTGAATTTGCTTTGTTTCAGCTTTTCATAAATTTCTTGAGCGTCCTCAAAATAGAATTGACATTTGCTTCGCCCTTCGCATATATAGATCGTGCAAGCGTTTTTTATGTCAACGGGAGTCGCATAGCTCGATAAAAAGTCAATGACATACTCGCTTTGGCTGAATGTCAGAATGCCATCTTTCTTTTGAAACAGACCTTTTGAAAAATCCGATACTTTGTTTCTGTTTGCCTGATTTCTAACTTTATAATTGCGAAGCGCCATTGCTGCATTCGTTTGTTTTTGGGAGAGAATGGGTTTAATCTGTTTCTCCCAAGCATTTTTTAGCATGGAAAAATGGACAACGCTTTTGCAAATTCTGTCGATCAGAGACTCCGTATCCTGCCGGAGCTGCTTCATGTTCAAATGAGGTTCGGAAGATAGTTTCTCTTCAAGTATGGAAATTATTTTATTGAGGGCGACTGTTACGCTGGAGCTATTGATGATATATCCGATGTTTGAAAGAATATTATTTTCATCGATCTCGGAAGCAGGGAATTGATTATCGTACAGAGCTAATACTTCGAAAATCGATTTTTTCAGATCGTTAGGGTTAAAACCATATATCCCGGGATACGGGCAGCCGACCCTGTGAAAAAATCTATCTGCTTTTCCTTTGAAATATGTTTCTATTTTACCTCTGTCTTCAACAATGCTATATCTGTCTACGGGAACAGGAATAATTGTAATATCCCTGCTCAAAATTTCATTCAGTTCATACGTTACGATGTCATCTTCTTCGCCACAACGATCGAAGAACCCAACCGTTAGCACCAAGACCGCAACTTTTACCGATTGCAAGATAGCAGGGATATCATACTTGAAATCATCGTGCGGTTCAAAGTGTTTGGGTGCAAAGAAACAACGAAATTCATCAACTTTCGACAATTCGGAATACAAGTCCAACGCGGCCCATTTCCCGTCGATCTTGTTCTTGTCCGTATCATCGGATGTGCCGCGATAGCAAATGAAAATATTATAATTGTTTTCCATGTCGGTCCCTCTCTTTATAATCCTGCATTCTGTAAAAATTTGATAAGCATGATATATTATATCACATAATGACGGATTTTTCAAGGGTTGCCTGAAAATTTTTACGGTTTGTGCGCGACCTCGGAAAAGGAGCGCAGACGCAAAAAGAACGGGACGACTGATAAGTCGTCCCGTTAAAACCGCGCCTTGTTGCGGCGACGTGGTGCCGCTGACCGGATTTGAACCGGTACACCCTTTCGGATATCAGATTTTAAGTCTGAAGCGTCTGCCGATTCCGCCACAGCGGCATGATATACAATAGTTTTTATGGAGCCGATTCCCTCTTGCGGAAGGCTCGGCTCGTCCGGACCGTAACGATTATATCACACTTTTGCGGAGCGAGTCAAGCGCAAGAGCGGCGGAATTTACAGCTTTGAGGCGACGTCGTCGGTGGAGGCAAGCAGCTCGCATTCGTTGAGCGTGGGGTTCGTCCCGTCCTCGTTCGGACAGATGATGGATTCTTGCATGACGAAATTCCGCGGCAAAGTCTTTGGCGTGTATCCCGTGAACTCCTTGAAGATTCTGTTGAAGTTGCGAATCGTGGCAAATCCGCAGCGGGTGGAGACCTCCGCGACCGAGAGATCGTCCCGCGACTGCAAAAGCTCCACCGCGCGGCTCGTTTTCATATAATTGAGGTATTGCGAAAAGGTCATCCCCGCGAGCTTGTGGAAGAGGCTCGAAAAATAGGTCGAGTTCATCTTCATGAAGTCCGCGGCGGCGGCGAGGTCGTAAAATTCATAGTTTTCGTCGATCTCTTCCAGCAGCCGTTTGAACGCCTCCGAGGTGTGCGCGCCCGCTTCGCAGGCGATCGTCTGTTCCCCGCGGAAGATCTCGATGATCTTTTGCGCGACGAGCGCCTCCGCCTTGGCGCGGTAGTAGGGGGGACGCACCGTGAGCTCTTCGAAGAGCTCCCCGAAGAACGCTTGCAGTCCGTAATCGGAGGAAAGTACGGAGCAGGCGAGCGTAAAGCGGTTGACGATACGGCGGATGATATCGTAGTCGAAGATCGCCATGGTGAGGACGGTATCGGGCGTGGCGGCGTGCATCTGGTGCACCTGTCCGCTGTCCACGAAGCCCGCCTGACCCGCTTTCAAGACATAGCTGTCCTTGTCGCAAAAGAGGGAGAGCTCTCCCTGTTCTACGATCAGAAGTTCGCAGTCATAATGCCAATGAGGCATATTGTTGGAGTTTCGGTATTTGCCGACCCAGACCCTCGCCTTGTCCGCATAGTGCCATTGTTCCCGTTTTGCGCGCATTTTCTCTCCTTATTCCGCAGATTTTTCCCCACAGACCCATTTTATCCGAAACTTTGGGAAATGTCAACAGATAATCCAAAAAAATGTCCAAAACCCGTAAAATACTTTCTTGATTTTCGCAAAACAGCATGCTAAAATGAAACAAAATATGTGATAGCCGAAAAGGGACATGTCCCTTCTTTGTGTGCGGAAGCACACAAAGAAAAAATCCCTATCGGTTGATTACGAAAAGGAGGAGAGATCATGAGGTGTGATACGGATCCGTGATGCAGTGGGAAACAATCCAAAAAAATAAATTAAAGGAGGATTTTTATGAAAAAACTATTAAAAGCGGTTTCATTGTTTTTTACGATAGCCCTTATAGCTATTGCAAGCATGACCGTGATGGCTGCTTGCGGGCCGCAAACAAAGCCGGAGCTTACGGGAATCATGATTCAATATCCCGCAGACACGCTGGACTATGTTGTCGGGGACAAATTCGACCCCAC
This sequence comes from uncultured Clostridia bacterium, assembly GCA_947625385.1. GTDB lineage: Bacteria > Bacillota > Clostridia > Christensenellales > Borkfalkiaceae > Gallimonas. The sequence continues at coordinate 17,228 of CANQOB010000018.1, read as the reverse complement.
AGGCATGGTGGTCGTTGCCGTTTACAGTGACAACACCACGGAAATTATAACCGATTATACTATTGATAAAACAACAGAATTGACAGCCGAGGATCATGAGGTGACGATTTCCTATGGAGGATTTTCCGTGAAACAAGCGATCACCTGTATACCGGCGAATGAAAAAGTCATTCTCGACTTCACCGCGCTCGGTAGTCGTGCCCGCGTAGGATGCTATGCCGATATGGTTGCAATTTTGACATTCGGCGATTTGGATAGAGCTGCGGCGCTTGAAACAGGAACGTGGTCTTATGTGGATGGTGTTTTGAAGATTGTATTCCCCGAAACCCAATGGAATGAATCGGAGATTCTTCCCGAGTTGAATCTTCAGGGAGGTTATCAATTTGACAGGAATGTCGTTTTGATGAACGGGGCATATAACATGGGCGGCAAAACGTTTGTCATCGACGCGGACGCTTGGGAGCCCGTTTTGAAAGGAAAAACTTGGCAATAAGGAGAAAAAACAATGAAGAAAAAACAATTGTTGCGCGGACTTGCCTCCGTTTTTATCGTTTTGTTCAGCATTATGCTGATAGCCACACTTCTTTTGCAGGAGTATTCGGGCATTGTTAACCAGACATTGGGGATTCAAACCAGCAAGCTGGTGCAAGCGGAAGAAGATGAACCAGTCGATACTGCTTACTATAAGAGCGAATTCGGCGAAATCAACGAAACCAACAAGAAAAAGCTTGAGGAGGCTGAGGATAAATTTACTGAGACAGAGGCACAAGAAGGGTGCGTACTTCTGATGAATGAAGAAGTCAACGGAGCCCCCGCGCTTCCTTTGGCGACTACGGAACGAAATGTCACCCTTTTGGGGCACGGCTCTTTTGAGCCCGTCTATAAGCCCAATTCGGGCGGCGGATCCGTTAACAGACCGGTGTCGTTTTATCAAGCGTTCAAAAATAAAAATTTTAACGTAAACGAAACAATGTACGCAGCTTATCAAACGGAAGATGCCAAGAGGGGCACCTCGAGCAACAACCTTTTGAACGGAGATTATAACAGAGCGGAAGAACCGCTTGAATTCTATACCCAAGAGATTCGCGATTCGTTCAACAGCTACAACGATGTTGCCGTGGTTGTACTTTCCAGAATGGGAGGCGAGGACAGGGATTTACCTCAAGCCTATACCGGATCCGGAGATTATAACGCACTCGAAAAAGTAGGTCAAAGCTATCTTGCTCTATATCAGGACGAAAAAGATCTGATCACTTTGGCAAAGGATAATTTCAAAAAAGTTGTTGTTCTTCTTAATTCGGGCTATGCCATGGAATGCCATGAATTTGCAGAGCTTGGCGTGGACGCTGTCCTGTGGACCGCAGGTTGCGGCAATGCCGGTTTTAACGGGGTGGTCGATTTGCTGACCGGTGCGTCTAATCCTTCGGGGAAATTGGTTGATACATATGCGACAAATTCTCTTTCCGCTCCTGCCATTGCCAACAGCGGCGCGTTCACATTCACGAATGCTGCACAGATCGTCCAGGGGACAAAAGACGATGAGGCGAATGAAACGCACTATCTTGTCTACCAAGAAGGCATCTATGTCGGATACAAGTATTATGAAACGAGATACGAAGATGTCATCCTGAATCAGGGTAATGCAAGCGATGCGGTAGGAGCCGGCGGGAAAGCGTCATGGAAGTACGACGAACAGGTGACATATCCTTTCGGCTACGGATTGTCCTATACCGAATTCGAACAAAAATTAGTCGGTCACAAGGAGACTGCCACCGGATGGGAAATTACCGTTGAGGTCACGAATAAAGGGGATGTTCCCGGGAAGAGCGTTGTCGAGGTCTATGGTCAGGCGCCTTATATTTCGGGCGGAGTCGAGAAGAGCGCGATTCAGCTCCTCAATTTCGGGAAAACGAAGTTGCTTGCCAAGGACGAAAAAGATACTCTGACGATTCCGATCGATAAATATTTGATCGCCTCCTACGATTCTGAAAATGCAAAGGGCTATATTCTCGACAAAGGCGACTATTATTTCGCAATCGGTAATGATTGCCACGATGCTTTGAACAATGTTCTCGCAGCAAAAGGTGCAACCGGGATGTATGACCAGAACGGGAAATCCGTAGCTGGCGATGCCGACAAGACCTTCAAGTGGATCAACGGGGCTCTTGATACGGATACTTATTCGAAATCGCCGTATGGAACGGGTATTATCGTCACAAACCGTTTTGACGACATGGATATCAATTATTGGATTCCGAACAAAGTGAAGTATTTGACCCGTAGCGACTGGAAAGGAACATTCCCGACAACGGGGGTTGAGTTGTCAGCCACTGAGGCTATGATCAAAGCGATCGGGCAATACAACTATGTAAAACCGGAAAATGCAAAGAGCATGACCGATTATAAAATGGGCATCGATAATGGAATCAACTTTATTGATATGAAAGATGTCGCCTATGACGATCCGATATGGGAATCTTTCCTTGACCAATTTACGCTTGACGATTTCAAGAAAATAATCATGGAACTCCCCGGGAATGAGGCGATTGAAAGCATCGCCAAGCCCGCGAATAAAAATACGGACGGACCGGACGGCATCGGCGGAGGGGCATATTCTAACGAGGTCGTGCTCGCATCGAGCTGGAACAAAGAGACCGTTCGTCGCAGAGGCGAATTGATGGGAGAAGATGGCTTATTCCTCGGAGTCCAACAAGTTTGGGGCGGCGGTGCGAATACGCATAGGACGCCGTTCTCCGGACGTAATTTCGAATATTATTCGGAAGATCCCACCATGGCTTATATGTGCGGTGCCGAGGAAGCAGCGGGAATGCAGTCCAAGGGGTTAATGTGCGCGATCAAGCATTTTGCGGGCAACGATCAGGAAACTTATCGGAATGGTCTGAATTGCTTCATGACCGAACAAACATGGAGAGAAGTATATCTGCGTGCCTTTGAGGGTGCATTCGCGGTCGGGAAAGCGATGGGAACGATGACATCCTTTACCAGAGTCGGTATGACTTATTTTGGTGCCAGCTCCGCAACGCAAAATGATGTTCTGCGGAATGAATGGGGCTTCAAAGGCGTTACCATCACCGATTGTGCAACGGCAACAAAATATATGCAGACTGTCGATTCGCTGGTCGGCGGAACCGATATGTTCAATGCGGCAAACGTATCGAAACGTTGGGATACGTTGTTAACAGCGGTGAAGACCAATAATGATGGGAATCTCGTGCAGTGTATGCGCGATGCGGCAAAACATTTCTGCTATGCCTACTTGCGGACGAATTTGATCAACGGGCTCTCAACCAATACACGCGTTATCCAACTTACGCCTTGGTGGGAATCGGTTTCGATTACATTTGATGTGCTCTTCGGTGTCGCCGCCGTTTCGCTTACAGGCTTGGCAGTATACTTCACGTATTTCAAGAAGGAGGAAAAATGACAATGAAGGGTTTATTTCGGGATAGAACGTTGGGCGCTTATTTCAGCCTCGGAGCAGCGTGTCTGGGACTGTTGACCGCAATTGTATATTTGATTTACAGCGTATCCGTCAAGTTGTTTGCGCCCGTTGTTTTTGTCTTGTTGCTCCTTGGGGCAATCGTCGGCGCTGTGGCATTCGTTACTCGGGAAAGAACGTTACCGCTTGTAGCTACCGCGTGCTATGCATTTTCGTTTGCGTTACATATAAGCGATCGGGCATTGATGTTCGCGCATATGGCGACAAATGTTTACGGCATGAGCGAGCGGGGCGCCATTCTCTGGGTGGTTGTGCTTCTTCTGATCTTGCAGTGTATCGTAGTGATAGCTTCTGTAATTTCCTGCTTTATGAAACAGCGAAACGCGAGCTGATACTTTCTCCTCCCAAAAGAAAATGCCCATCCCGTCCGGGGTGGGCATTTTCAGAATCCAAAAAAATGTCCAAAATTGCAAAAAATATTTCTTGAAATCAGGAATATAACGTGATAAAATGGAACAAAATATGCAACAGCCGAAAAGGGACATGTCCCTTCTTTGTGTGCTTCCGCACACAAAGAAAAAACTGCTAAAAGAAAAAGAGGAGGAAAAAAATGCTTAAAAAAATCTTTCGGGGGCTGACTGCCGCGTGGCTTGCGTTCTTCGTCTTGTGCGTCGGCATGACGGCAATTCTGTATCAATCGCACCATTACGTCAACGACTTCCTCGGGACGAAGGAAACGGTCATCAAGAATGATAACATTACGGAAGAATCCGTTCACTACAAGAGCAACTATTTCAAAAACGGACTCTACAATCCCGAAACGCGCGCCTACACGAACGAGGAGGCGGCGAAGTATCTTGAGGACAAGCTCGACTTTATCGAAGAAGTGATGGGGGAGAGTATTACGCTCCTCAAAAACGACGGCGCTCTTCCGCTTTCTGCAGAGGAGACGAAAGTCACTGCACTGGGTCGGGCGAGCGCGGATCTCCATTACTGCGGGACGAGCGGATCGAGCATGATCGCGACGACCTACGCCTTAAAGCTTGATGCGGCATTTTCGGAGGCGGGACTGACTGTCAATCCCGTTGCACTTTCTTTCTATAACAGCCGGACGGAAAAATCAAACACGGCGGCGAGCGGTGGTGCGAGAATCGGCGAGACTCCCGTTTCCGCGTATCCTTCCGATGTGACCGCATCGTTTGCGCAGTATAACGATGCCGCCGTCATTTTCTTTACGCGACCCGGCGGAGAGGGGAACGACCTCACCCTCGAGGGCGGGGAGGATTTCTCCGGCAGTCAGCTCAATCTCAACCAAGACGAGAAAGATGTGTTGGAGCTTGCAAAGCGGAATTTCGATAAAGTCATCGTGGTTCTCAATACAGACAACCCCATCGGCATCGGGGAGATGAAGGACGACCCCGGCATTAACGCCATCATTTGGGCGGGGGGCTTTGGAATCAACGGTGTGACGGCACTTGGAAAACTTCTGAACAATACGGACGGAATGAATTTTTCGGGAAAAGTAAACGACACGTGGGCGATCGACAGCGCGTCCTCGCCCGCCGCGCAGAACGCGGGTTATTATACGTGGACGAATGCAGAGGAAGTCTCCGACTACATTGGACATACTTCCTGTCTCACCTACGTTGTCAATGCCGAGGGCATCTACATCGGCTACAAATATTATGAAACGCGCTATGAGGACAGTGTCCTCGGCGGCAGAAACGCCGACAGCACGACAGGGGCTTTCGCTTCCGAAAACGGCTGGAGCTACGCGGAAGAAATGGGGTATCCCTTCGGGTTCGGCATGAGTTACACGACATTTTTACATACCTTGAAAGATGTGAAATGGAATGACGACAATACGGCCGCAACGATTGAGGTCGAGGTCAGGAACACGGGCAATTATGCGGGCAAGGATGTCGTGCAGATTTGGTATCAATCCCCTTATACAGACTATGACAGGACCCACGGGGTAGAAAAGGCTGCCATACAGCTCGCGGATTACGAAAAGACGTCTGTGCTTTATCCCGCATCCGAGGCAGACGAGACGCATCCGAACTCTCAGACGGTGACAGTGGAAGTGGACATGCATAATTGTGTGAGTTATGACTCCGACGGCAGCAAGACATGGATTCTCGACGCGGGGACACACTATTTTGCATTAGGCAACGGTGCGCATGAAGCGCTTAATAACATTCTTGCCGCCAAAGGGTATACGACGGACAACGGTATGGATGCGGAGGGTAACGCAGACATGGTGGCTTCGTTTGAGGTGGAGACGTTAGATGCCGATACCTATTCGGTCTCTCGTTGGACGGGCGGCGCCGTGACCAATTTGTTCGGTGACGCCGACGTCAACGAGTGGTTAGACGGGCAGGTGACTTATCTCACCCGCAGCGACTGGACCACGTTTCCGAAAACGTATGATAACCTGACTGCTTCGGAAGAGATGATTCGGGAGCTTGCATGTAGTGAGGAACTGACGGGATATGACTATTCATACGGCAAATACACTGACGCTCCCGAAGTCATTTACGGTTCTCACGATACCAATTATTCCTTGTCCATGCTCAGAGGGAAGGCTCTTGATGACCCGATGTGGGAAGGGCTTCTTAACCAGTTGTCCCTGCGCGACACCGCGCTCATCATTGGCGTGGGGAACGGCTTTACAGAAGCGATCGACAGCATTTATAAATCGGAGACCTATGACGGTGACGGACCGACGGGATTTTCGGGAACCATTGTCGGGCAGGTTTACAACGGCGGCAAGGTGGGCGTAAAAATCTATTTTTCGCAGAATGCTTCCTGCGCGACGTGGAATAAAGAATTGCAGTATCGGTTCGGCTATTTCCTCGGCGAGGACGGGTTGTTTTTAAGCAAGACTTCACTTTGGGCGCCCGGCGCTGATTTGCACAGGTCGCCTTTCTCCGGGAGAAATGCAGAATACGTTTCCGAGGACGGCGTGCTCGGATTCGAATATCTTGCACAGCAATGCAAGGGCATGAGTGATATGGGCCTTATTCCCTGCCCCAAACACTTTGCATTCAATGACCAAGAGAACGGCCGCGTGGGACTGGCGAATTTCTTTACTGAACAATATGCGCGGGAAATCAATCTCCGTCCGTGGGAGGGAGCCTTTACGGAGGGACATGCGGGCGGTACCATGTCCGCATACCCCCGAATCGGTTTGACCTATATCGGCATGAGCAACTCTTTGCTCAATGGCTGGTTGCGCGGTGAGATCGGCTTCAAAGGATATGTGCTCACGGATATGGCAGGATCCTCGGCGTATATGCGTCCCGTAGAGAGTGTCAAGTGCGGCGTCACATTATTTGATAACAACAATCTCGACCAAGCGAACATTCTCGAAGCGGCGGCAAAAACGGATACGACGCTGCAAAAAGCGATGAGAGAAGCCGCGCGGCACAATCTTTATTCCATCGTCAACAGTAATGCCATGAACGGCTTCGATGAGAACGCGCAGATCGTCTCGGTCCTGCCGTGGTGGAAATCCGCACTGATTGCACTTGATGTCTGCGTCTCAGTCGTCCTCGCCGCGTTTGTAGCGGTGTACGCGGTCGCGGCAGTAAAAGAAAAACATTCAAAAGGGTAAGGAGGAGAATATGATAAAATTTTTCCAAAACAGAGGGATCGGTTTTTGGCTCGCGTTTGTCGCCGCAGTAGTGGCGATTGCCGCGGCGGCGGTCTATCCCTTTGCCAACAATGCAAAAACGGGGCTGATCGCAGTAAGTTATGTTCTGCTCGCCGTTGGCGTGGGCGCAACCGTTGCATCTTTCTTTACGGACTTCTACGGCGTTCTTGCCATGCTTCCGGCGGGGGCATATATGGGCGCGTTTATTTCTGCGCTCTTTGACAATACGACGGCTTTCGCTTTGCAATTCAACGGTGTCGCGCAAGGAGAAGGGGAGATGGGTGCTCCCAATACGGCATTTTGGCTCTGTCTTGCGCTTCTCGTTCTCGCGTCGGCGTTGGCGGCGGCAAGTTGCTTCTTCCGGCGGGAGAAAGTTCAAACAGGTGGTTCGGAGAGTACCGCAAAATAAAAAAATTTGAAGGAGAAACATTATGAAAAAAACAATTGCAATCATCAGCTTGCTTCTTGGTCTCGCGCTCTGCGCTTTCGCGGGTTGCTCGCCGGAAGCAGATCTCAAGGATCCCACAGAGGGACTGACAGCCTCCACCGGACTTGAATTCACGCTTGTCAAGAAGGTGACGAACGATGCGGGCGAGGTGCATTATGCCGCCGACGAGACAGGGACGGAATACGGGCTTTCCGGAATCGGGACCTGCTCCGCGACCAATCTCGTTGTCCCTTCCGAGTACAACGGCAAACCCGTCGTTTGCGTGGTCGGCAGTGCGTTCTTCGGAAACTCGCAATTTGAAAGTGTGGTTTTGCCCAATTCCATTAAGGAGATCGGCGCGCTTGCATTTGGACGCAACTCAAATCTCAAATCTTTTAACATGGGCAATGGTGTGGAATGGATCGGCGACTGCGCGTTCGGCACTTGCCCCGTACTCGAAACCTTTGTGCTTTCCAATGTCTGCAATGAGATCGGTTGGGGATGCTTCCACGATTCCGTGAAGCTTACCACGCTCAATATTCCGGTTTCCGTTACCAAGATCGGACACGATATCTTCGAAAACGTTCCGGAATTCGCGGTGATCAATTACGCGGGGAGCAAGTCGGACTGGGAGAAGATCTCGATTGACTCCAACGAGGTTATGCTTGGAGAAGAGGTCACCATCAACTACAACGCAAAATTCTGATTGCACAAGGAAACAAGTTATTCTCTCCTCCACATAGAGCGCCTGCCCGCCGTGGCAGGCGCTCTTCTTGCAGAATCCGAAAAAATGTCCAATTCTCGCAAATACGTTTCTTGATTCCGATAAGGAATCAAGATAAAATATACACGACATACTTGACAAATCCGAAATTTTGTGTTAAAAGGAAGAAAGAACTATGATGACAGACTTCAACGAGGGGTGGAAATGGCGGAAACTTGGCAAAGACGGGTGGCAAGACGTCACTCTGCCGCACGACGCCATGCTCTTTGAGAAGCGCTCCGCCGGCAACCCGAGCGGGACCAACGCGGGTTGGTACGAGGGCGCCGACTACGAATACGAAAAACGGTTTTTCATCCCCGGGGACTACGCCGAAAAGTGCGTGACGTTCGAATTCGAAGGGGTCTATCACAATGCCGAGGTCTTTCTCAACGGCGAAAAGGTCTGCCAAAGGCATTACGGCTATACGAATTTTTTTGTCCGGGCGGACGGAAAGCTCCGCTACGGTGCGGAGAACGTTCTCCGCGTGATCGCGCGCAATGCCGACCAACCGAACAGCCGTTGGTACTCGGGCGCGGGCATCTACCGTCCCGTCCGCCTCTATGTGGAAGAGCCGGTGCGCATCCTTCGGGGAGGGGTCAGATTAGAGACGCTCTCCTGCCGTCCCGCCGTTGTGCGGGCGACGGTCGTCACGAGCACGGACGGTGCGGTGTGCGTGCGCATCTATGACGGCGAGACGCCGGTCGCGGAGACGCGGACGGTGACTTCCGCCTGCGCGGCGGTCGCCGAACTCTTTGTGCCCGACGCAAAGCTCTGGTCTGCGGAATCGCCCTCTCTCTATACCGTGCGCGTGTTTTTTGCGGAGGACGTATGGGAGGGGACGCTGGGCATCCGCACCCTCTCGTGCAGCGCAAAGGAGGGTTTTCGGGTCAACGGAACGCGCGTCATCCTGCGCGGAGCATGTATCCATCACGACAACGGCATCCTCGGCGCGCGGAGCTATCCCGAAGCGGAGGAGCGCAGGGTCCGTCTGCTCAAAGCCTGCGGATACAACGCGATCCGCTCCGCGCACAACCCCTGCGCGAAGGCGCTTTTAGACGCTTGCGACCGCCTCGGCATGTATGTCATGGACGAATATGCCGATATGTGGTACGTGCATAAAACCAAATACGACTACGCCTGCTATCTTCCCGACGGCTGGCGCGAAGATCTCCAAGATATGGTGGATAAGGACTACAACCACCCCTGTGTCGTGCTCTATTCGACGGGGAACGAGGTGGGCGAGACCTCCGAGGCGCGCGGCATCGCCCTTGCGAAGGAGATGACGGACTATCTCCACAGCCTCGACGGGACGCGCTTCGTCACCTGCGGCATCAACCCTTGGTTCAACGCCATGTACCGCATGGGGTTCGGACAGTACTCGGACGCGAAAGCGGAAAAGCAGGCGCATGCGAAGAGGGGCAAAAAACCTGCCGTCGGAAGCGAATTTTTCAACGAGTTGGCGGGCAAGACGGGCGCGGGGTTCATGAAGCTGATGGCGCGGCTGCCGATCTGCGACCGGGTGACGCGCGGCGCCTTCGCCGTCATGGATGTCGCGGGCTACAATTACGGTATCGAACGCTATCGCCGCGACATCAAAAAATATCCCGACCGCGTCCTTTTGGGGAGCGAGACATTCTGCGCCGACGCCTACGCGTTTTGGGAATTTGCCCGTCAAAATCCCGCGCTCATCGGCGATTTCGTCTGGGCGGGACAGGACTATCTCGGCGAGGTCGGCGTCGGAAGCTGGGAATATCGCGAGTACGCTCCCGATTTCTCGCACGGACCGGGCTGGCTTACGGCGGGAAGCGGCAGGTTAGACCTCATCGGCAACCTCTTGGGCGAGGCATATTATACGCGGGTCGCGTTCGGGCTCGACGAGGGACCGTACATCGCCGTCGTGCCCGTCAGCCATACGTGCGAGAAGCATTCTCCCTCGGCATGGAAGTTCTCCAACGCTCTGCCGAGTTGGAGTTGGAACGGACTTGACGGCAAGCGCGCCCGCGTGGAAGTGTATTCCCGCGCGCCCGTCGTCGAGCTGTATCTCAACGGCAAGAGGGTGGGCAGAAAGAAGTTCAAAAAGAATTGCAGGTTCGTATTCGACATCGCATACGAAGGCGGCGAACTTGTCGCCGTCGCCTGTGACGGGAAGGGCGGGCAGCTCTCCCGCAGCAGCCTGAAAACGGCGGGCGAGGAGACGGTGCTCTCCGTTTTGCCCGAGGAGACGGGCGTGAAAAAGGGCGGGCTGGCATTTGTGCGTCTGAAATTCACAGACGGCGCGGGCACCGTAAAGCCCCTTGTCCACAGAAAGCTGCGCGTACGGGTCGAGGGCGGGGAGCTCCTCGCGCTCGGTTGCGCCTCTCCCTACAACGAGATCGGCTACACTGCCGGCGAGACGGATACCTACTACGGCGAGGCGATGGCGGTCGTGCGCGCGGGGGAGACCCCCGTCACCGTGCACGCCACGGACGGCGACCTCTGCGCGAGCGCCGTCATCGAAGTCCGATAAAGGAGGTCGGAACGCAATGATTCGGGAACGTTTCAGACAACTTTACGGCGAATATCCCGCTGCGGTCTATTCTGCGGCGGGGCGGGTCAATCTCATCGGCGAGCACATCGACTATTGCGGCGGAAAAGTGTTGCCGGCGGCGCTTTCCCTCTGTTGCCGTGTCGCCGTGCGCCCGAACGGGACAAACTTTTTGCGCATCTCCGCGACCGATCTCGAACAGACCGCGCTCATCGATCTCTGCCGCACGGAGGACTACCGCGATCTGCGCTGGTGGAAGTATCATGCGGGGGTCGCGCACACCTTGAAGCAGGCGGGGTATGTCCTTGTCGGCTGCGATCTTCTCTTTGACTGTACGGTGCCCTTCGGCTCGGGACTGTCCTCGTCGGCGGCGATCGAAGTCGCGACGGCATACGCGCTTGCCAAAATGGGCGGGAATGCGATCGACAAGCGGGAGCTCGCCGTCCTCTGCCGGGAGGCGGAGCGCGGCTATTGCGGCGTGAGCTGCGGCATTATGGACCAATTTGCCTCCGCAAACGGCAAAAAGGGCTGCGCCATCCTGCTCGACTGCGCTACGCTCGAATCCGAATACATCCCGATCGACCTTAAAGATTGCGTGCTCGTGCTCGCCGATTGCAACAAGCCGCACAGCCTGCTGGCGAGCAAATACAACGAACGGATCCGGGAGACGGAGACGGCGCAGAGCCTTCTTTCCCGCAGGCTTCCCATCGGCTGTCTCGCCGCGTTGCAGCCCTACGAGCTCGAAGAATACCGTCGGCTGCTGCCCGCGGTCATCTATCGCCGCGCGCGCCATGTGACGTCGGAATGTATGCGCGTGCAGCGCTGCGTCAATGCTTTGAAGGCGGGAGATCTGTCCCTGTTCGGCGAACTCCTCAATGCGTCGCACCGTTCCCTGCGGGACGATTACGAAGTCACGGGCTTCGAGCTCGACACCCTCGCCGAGGAGGCGTGGGAGCGCCCCGAATGTCTCGGTTCCCGCATGACGGGCGCCGGGTTCGGCGGCTGTACCGTCTCTCTCGTGAAGAGGGACGGGCTCGAAGATTTCATCGCGCGGGTGGGCGCGGGGTATCTGAAAAAGACGGGACGGGAGGCTTCCTTCTACATAGCGGAGATCGCCGACGGCATCATCGAGGAGGACGCATGAACGCGGAGCTCTCCTCGTTGCTCGCCTATGCGGAGCAAAAACTCATGCTCGATGCGCGCGATGCGGACTATGCTACGGGGAGGCTGCTCGCTCTCGTGGGGAAAACGGAGTTTTGCCGTCTGCCCGCAGACAGTTCGGACATCGACGACATTCTTTCGCGCATCTTTTGCGAGCTCGAAGGGGCGGATCGCGCCGTCCTCGGCGAACGGCTCATGGACGCCGTCATGCTCCGTCCGAGCGAATTCGAAAGAATCTTTTGGCAAAAGTACGCAAAGAGCCCGAAAACGGCGACCGATTGGGCGTACGCCTACGCCGTGGACAGCAACTATGTCAAGGCGGGCGCGCTCGCGAAAAATATCCGCTGGCATGCGGAAAACGGGTTGGAGATCACCGTAAATCTCTCCAAACCCGAGAAGGACAACAAGGATCTTTTGCGGCAGCTCACCGAGAAGAGCCCGTCCTATCCCAAATGTGCGCTCTGCCGCGAGAACGAGGGATACGAGAGACCGGGGTTTTCCCGCGCCAACCTGCGCACCGTCTCCCTGCGGCTGGCGGGGGAGGATTGGTTCTGGCAATATTCTCCTTATGCCTATTTCGGAGAGCACGGCGTCGCCGTGCGGCGGGAACATGTGCCGATGACGCTCGACGGGCAGACGGCATGCCGCCTCTTCGACTTTGTAGACCTCTTCCCGCACTATTTCATCGGCAACAACGCGCCCCTGCCGCGCGTGGGCGGCTCCATTCTCATGCACGACCACTTTCAGGGCGGGCGGGAGATGCTCCCCATGCAGCGTGCGGGTGTTGCCGTGCGGCTGAAAAGCGCACGCTTTCCCCGCGTTCGGGTGGGGCTCTTGGATTGGCACAGCACCGCGTTCCGCCTTTCGGGAGCGCGGGAGGACGTCGAATCCCTCGCCGATCTGCTCGCGCGGGCATGGCAGACCTTCCGCTTCCCCGAAGCGGACATCCTGCCCTTCACGGACGCGCCGCACTCCACGGCGAGCTTCATCGCGCGCAGAGAAAAGGACGGCTATGTCCTCGACGTTCTTCTGCGCAACAACCGCTGCGATGAGGAGCATCCCGACGGCATCTTCCACGCGCATCGCGACAAACATCACATCAAGAAGGAGTCGATCGGGCTCATCGAGGCGATGGGACTCTTTATCCTTCCCGCCCGCATACAGCGCCAGCTCGCCGTCGTGACGGACTGCATCCAAAGCGATTCTGTGCGCCTGCCCGCGGACATGGGTGGGTTCTATCCGATGACGGAGCGTCTCGTGCGCACGCACGGCGGCTGCACGCGGACGGAGGCGGAGCGGGCAGTCAAGCGGGAGGTCGAAAAAACTTGTAAGGAAATTCTCGCCGACATCGCGGTGTTCAAACCCGACGATACAGGCGAACGTGCGCTCTGCGCGTTTTTAGAGGCGGCGGAGCTCAAAAAGGAGATTCTATGAACATTCTGGTAACGGGCGGCGCGGGCTACATCGGCTCGCATACGGCGGTGGAACTGCTCCTGAGCGGGCATGAGATCGCGGTCATCGACAATTTTTGCAATTCCTCGGAGGAAGCCATTCAAAGCATCGAAAAAATCGCGGGCAGGGGCGTGAGCCTCTATCGCGGAGACGTGCGCGACCGCGCGCTCCTCGACCGTATCTTTACGGAGCGCCGCATCGATTGGGTCATCCATTTTGCGGGGCTCAAAGCGGTGGGAGAATCCTGCGAAAAGCCCGTGCTTTATTACGACAACAACATCGGCGGCACCCTCGCCCTCTTGGGCGTCATGAAGAAGCACGGCTGCAAAAAAATCGTGTTTTCTTCGTCGGCGACGGTGTACGGCACGCCCGAGCGGCTTCCCCTCACCGAGGACTGCGCGGTGGGCGGCACGACCAACCCCTACGGCACGAGCAAGTACATGCAGGAGCTCATCTTAAAGGACGTGTATGCGGCGGACCCGCAGTGGACGGTGGTGCTGCTCCGCTATTTCAACCCGATCGGCGCGCACGAGAGCGGGCTCATCGGCGAGGACCCCAAGGGCATTCCCAACAACCTTGCGCCCTACCTTGCCAAGGTGGCGGTGGGGCTCTTGCCCGCGCTCAACGTGTTCGGCGACGACTATCCGACGCCTGACGGCACGGGCGTGAGGGACTACATCCACGTCGTAGACCTTGCCAAGGGACATCTGGCTGCAATCGAGAAGATCTCGGGCGCGGGCGTATATACCTACAACCTCGGCACGGGGGTGGGATACAGCGTGTTGGACGTTCTGCACGCCTTTGAGCGCGCCGCGGGACACGCCATTCCCTATGTCATCAAGCCCCGCCGCGCGGGGGACATCGCCGTCTGCTATGCGGACCCCTCCAAGGCGGAACGGGAGCTCGGCTGGCGCGCGGAGCTCGGGCTCGACGAGATGTGCGCCTCACTCTTGAAGTTTGCGACTTCGCACGGGTTCGGAAACTAACAATTTTTCGGCGAAAATCTTTGCTGACGCAAATATTTTCGTCGAGCGAATGGGCGTATATGCCTTAATGGGCTTGATTCCGATTAGATGTTTCATCGGACAATAAGCCGAAAGGGTTCGGCAAATTGAGACGCCCTACTTCGCTCTGCGAGCTCGTGCCGCCCTTCGACAAATTATAATGTGCGGGCGGGGCGGCGGAAGTGAATTCCGCCTAAGGCACAAAATTTAAGAGTTTCGGCGAATTTGTCTTGGCGACAAATTCGCCGAGCGAATGGGCGTGTATGCCTTAATGAGCTTGGTTCCGATTGGATGTTTCATCGGACAGTGTGCGTACCGTGGTGCGCATATAGGGTGAAAAAGCAAAAAGTGTGATTTTTGCTTTTTCCTTAAAATTTAGAATACGGGTGCGCGGCGGCTTCCAGAGAAGCCGCCGCGCTTTTCTATAATTCGTGCGCAAGCAAAACCGCGCTTTTGCGCAGCGCGACCCAATTTGCGACCTTGGGGCTTATTGTCGGATAAAACGACCGAGAGAATAAGCAGGTTAAGGCATAAGAGCCTATTTCCTCGACGAAAAGATTTCGCAGAAAGCTTTTCGCCAAAAAGGGATTTTTGTTGATAACCGAAAAAAATTTTCGGGTTTCGAAAATTTTTTTCTGAAAATTTACAAAAACGCTTGACAAACAGGGGGGGTGGTATAATAGTAAGTGCCGAAACGCGAAAACTTCGTGGATAACTCGGTAAATAAAATTTTCAGGAGGAATGTATGAACACCAAGAAATGGCTCGCACTGGGACTCTCCGTGGCGCTCGCCGCCACCGCGGCGCTTGCCGCCTGCGCTCCCACGGAACCGAACACGCCGGATGAGGGCGACAATCCCTCAACTCCCCACACCCACACCTACACCAAGTGGGACTACAGTGACACCGAACACTGGAAGGTTTGTCCCGACGACGGGGAGCTCGACGTGAGCAGCCGTGCGCCGCACAAGGTCAACAAGGCGACCCACACCTGCGAATGCGGGTATCAGGAACCCCACGACCACACCTACACCCAATGGGCGCACGACGCCAACCAACACTGGAAGGTCTGCCCCGATGACAAGGCGATCGACGAGACCACCCGCGCAGACCACAGCTTCGACGGGGAGAACAAGTGCGAATGCGGGTACCAAAAGCCCGAAGTCTATCTCACGGGCAATATTGCCTCGAAGCCCGCAAGCGGTTTGCCCGAAACGTGGAAGAAGCTCGGGAAAGACGTCACCGAAGAGGTGCGGAAGAACTGCATCCGCATGGAGCTCGGCGAGGACGGCGAGACCTACGAGACGGAAATACTGCTCTCCTCGCACGATCACATCCGCATTTACAATACCGCGACGGGAAACAGCTATCCCAATACGATGGATAGCATCAACGGCGCAAGGGTCGAAGAGGACAACGGCTACATCGTGAGCTGGAAGCCGGGCGACTCCGAACCCACGTTCCGCGTGCACGACCATGACTTCACGGCGTATGGGAAGGACGAAAACCAGCACTGGAAGATCTGTTCTCTCGACGGGACGGCGGAACCCGACGCCGAAAAGCAAGACCACGACTTCACGAACGGAGACTGTGTTTGCGGACAGAAGGCGCCCGAGGGCTGCCAACACGAGAACGGCTTTGCGTTCGCCTACGAGACGCTTCCCGAATGCAACGCGGAGGGCGGCACGCTGCAAAAGACCTGCCCCGACTGCTCGGCGACAGAGGACGTCCATTACGATAAAGGGCTTGGGGTCGAGTTCTACGAGACAACAGGACCCAAAACCGTTCTTACAAGTGCAGGCACATACTATTTGAGAGGAGTAGATGGGTTCAGGTTCGAGACGACCCAAGCGGGGACCTATACGATACGTTTTGCGGGAAAATTGAGACCTGCGATGGATGATGTGCATTTGTACGGTTTCCACATCGGTAGTTCCTATTCTCCGGCAATACATAATACCTTGTCTGCAATCGCAGGAGGTCAGACCGGTAGCAAATATGATGCACAAATCAGCGCATACAATGTTGTGATCGACGGCTATCAGAGCGGGGCGCACAAACAGTTCAATTCGCTGACGTTCACCGTCAAGGATACCGATGTCGCGGACAGCAAACAGGTATGCCTTCAAATAGAATTTAAGGTGAGCAACTTAACCACGAGTAGACAAACCGATGGCTATTTGATCACGATCGAATGCCCCGCGCCCGCCGCCGCCTCGTCGCCCGCTCCCGCCGAAGTTGCGCTTGTACCTGAGAGAAAAGACTAAATTCACCAATACATTCCCTTCTTCAATGAATTGGTTTCCGCAGAGGAAACTCTGCGGAAACCCCCGCAAGGGAGGGGATAAACAACAAAACTCCGCGCGGCGGCTTCGAAAGAAGCCGCCGCGCTTTCTATTCTCAAAATAAAGGAAAAAGCAAAAATCACACTTTTTGCTTTTTTTGCGTGGGCGGCAGGGACCGCCGCACGCCCCCTCGCGGATGCCGCCGCTCATGTCGCGCCGCCGCTCACAGTGCACTGCACTGTTGAGCGAGAACTGCGGCGCTCCACCCCATTTGCGCACCACGGTACGCACACTGACGGATGAAACGAATAATCGCAACGAGCAAATGAAGGCAGAAAAGTTTATTCGCTCGACGAAAATATTTCCGCAGGAAAGATTTTCGCCGAAACCATTGTTGATAACTTTTCCGAACTTTTTCGAGGGGCGGAGAGCGGATTTTTCAGGGGTACGAAAGAAAATTTCGGGTTCTGGAAAAAATTTTTCGAAAATTTTTAGATT
>CANQOB010000017.1 GCA_947625385.1 uncultured Clostridia bacterium | reverse complement strand
TCCATAAGTTATTGCAAGAGGAGGTGAACCGCGGTGCCGCTCGGGACCCTTATATCGCTACATCAAAGCCTTAAAAAGGGCTTTCATGTGCTTCACCTCCTCACACAATAATGCTCTATATGGATGCAGGGCACCTGTCATATAGACGATTTACTCAATTCCAATAAACTACACCCTTTCCGCCGTAGTTTGGAGCACTAATAGAAAATTTGATTCTGTCCGATTCAAGCAGCACCCTGTCATCCTTTCCGAATTGTTTCAAAATATATTCATAGGTACCGTATGCAAGACCGCCGATCGATTTGAAATACGCGCCGTCCTCGACTTTGTATTTCGCAAGCATTTGACCGTCATGGTATAAAGAAATTTCCGTCCGTTCGTATTCGTCGCAACACGGTTGAAAATAGATGTTGACCAAATCATTTCCCGTTGAATGCTTGATTGCTGCCGTCTTAATAAGATTTTCACGGGCTATTTTTGCCTGTTCCGCATAGTATGCTTCTTTATCGGCTTCGACATATTGCAATTTCAAGATATAGTCGTCCGCTAAATCGCCTTTGAAGTGGAAGCGAATTTTGTCCGCTCTGTCGTTAAAATCAACGACGATCCGGAAACAACAGGGAAAGGTACGATTCCCAAATTTGTAGTCTGTGGTTGCGATTTCTTCCGATTCTCCGTTTTTCTCAACAAACACTTTATCGAAAGGGGGTTCCCGTTGATATATCAATAGCACATACTTCAACAAATTAATATTGCTACTTTGCGTAATTGTAAAAGTGTCGGTTGCTTTGTCAAAATTACCATAAAAAGACTTACCCGAACTTTCCTCTTCGAGGGGGCAACACAGGCTAAAATAAAATTCTTTGGAACGCATTCCTTGTAAGAGATATTCTTGATATTTATTCATAGTTTTCTCTCCTTATTTCAGATTGCAGATATAATCGATACAATATTGGATTTCTTCAAGTGCAAGCATATCCTTCTTCTTTTCGGCGTGGACAATACTGTTGCGGCACATCCGAAGTTTTTGAAGATATTTTACAAATTTGGCTTCTTGATTATATCCCCAACCGTCGTCCTCTTGTCCGTGTTGCGAGCAATACTTATCGAGCATTTCCGAAAAGTCGCCTTCGTAATGGTACGAGGAACGAAGGATCGCTTCCAACCGAACACACAGCTTGATGATGACAATTTCCGTGTTGCCTTTTTTGAGTTCGGATTCAAAATATTCTTTCGTCAGTTCATTAACGACTTTACCCTTTTCTATATCAAATGTACATTGTTGGATAATCCCTTGCTTATACTCGTCCACATATTTCAGAATATCTTCAAAGGAGTGTGGCGTGGTTATGGTTCTGCCAATCTTAAATTTACCATTGATACGAGGTGATTTTTGATACACATAATAAAGATTTTTCTTTACCTCATCAATATCATTTTTGATGATTGCACGCGCAATTCGGTCTGCATACTCTTTATTTAATGGTTCATCATATCGTGCTGTTCCGCTTTTATCTACCATATATTCAAACAGCCTGCGCATTTCATTGTTTTTGAGCATTAAAGCGAGCAGCTCGACTTGATGAATAGGATATCTCTGCAACGTCGCTTTAATTATACCTATATTTTTCGTTTCAATCAACTCGTCAATATTTACTATCCCGTCGTGGACGGTAGATTGAATGGTCAATTCATCCTGCGTTACCGACTGGTCCGTCTTTAATTTTGCCATTTTTATCTCATAATCCGAAGCAATATACGGCTTAAAATCGTAATATGCTTGAATCGCTCTGTTAATATCGTCGAACTCCTTAAAAAGAGCGAAATCGCCCCTTTCGAGCGCAAGTTTAATGGTTTCTTCCAAAATACGGACTAATCCATGCCCCCTGTTGCCACCCGCCGCCATAAAGAAGAAATTCGGGGCATAATTTAATCTACCATTATAGCTATCACGCACTAATTTCATATTATCGTAGGCGTATTGATTGTTCTCAACGGAGAGAGTCAGAAGTCTGCGTAACATTTTTTCATTGCAGTGAATATAACTTTGATGAATTAAATACGGAAAAACATGATACCAAACGCATTGACGGTTGGGTTGCTTCCCCAAAAGGATACCGAAAGTATCTTCATTGATCCGCTTGTCGCAAACGATCGTTTCAAAAATATCGTCAGTCAAAAGGCAGGAAAGTTTCGCCGAATACTCGCCTTCACGATTGAATTTTTCCGCAATCGCTTGTGGTGCAAGCATTAAAAGTTGTTTCTCGGTTTCAAACTTCCAACGCGCAGAATAGCTTCTTCCGAGGCTGAACTCCGCTCCGCGCAGTAAATCGAGGCGATTCGTTAAAATCGATAGTTTGATTGCATCGAGAATTGGAAATTTGGTGATACTTCCCTTTTGGGATTCGCAGAGTTTTACAAAGACCTTAAAACTCTGATATTGCAGAATGTAATCTACAAGCGACTTTCCTTGCTCGTCTTTATGATTGATATCGATACCGTCGAGCATGGCTGGATTGTCATTCTTGGCGCAAAGCTCGGCTTTGGAAATCGTAATGACTTCCCTTTCTGGTTCTTTCCCCGTCATGATGTAATCGATACTCACACCGAAAAGTTCTGCAATCGCGGGGAAAAATTCAATGCTTGGCGCGCCGTTATCCTTTTCCCATTTACTGACCGCTTTATCGCTGACCTGCAACTTTTCTGCAAGCTCCACCTGTGTCCAACCTTTTGATTTGCGAAGCTCGGCAATCGTTTTTCCGATACTGTGCTTTTTACTAAAAATACCCATAAATGTCCTCCTGTGTAGGCTCATTATAGCTTTTTTTGCCGAAAAAGTAAACCTACTTCTTTTTGAGTGGGCTTGTCCGTTTTCCGTGTGCCACACAATAAAACTCTACGATTAGTAGAATTATAGCACATTTCTTTTGCCATGTCAATAAAACCACGTGCCTTTTGACCGCAAGGGGAACTTTTACGGCCGTTTTCAAAAAAGACGCCACTTTCATGGGGAAACGGCGTCTTATAAGTCTTATTCGAGATACAAAATAAATCCGAACCAATCACGGGTTACGATTACCCTTGTTGAGTTCGGATTATTTTGATTTGGTGGACCTGCGGAGAGTTGAACTCCGGTCTTACAAGGTTCAACTGCGGACACTACACGCTTAGTCTATGGTCGATCTCGCCCCGTCGAAGTCCATAGACAAACTTCTCCGGGGACACACCGCCGAAATTCATTGCCCGGCAGGGGCGGTCCGCCGCCGTGCAACGTTCCCTACTCGATAACGCTCTTTCCCCGACCGTAGGATTTCGGGGAAGAACGGAGCTCAACTAAGTTAAGCCGCAAGCGCTACGCGGCGAGCCGAAGCTCTGCGCGCGGAAGCGCGTCTCGTTGACTTTTCGTCAGCATTTATAAAAGTTTCCGTTTTTGACGGAGCCGAGCCTCCGACGTGCGTCCGACAGAATCCGCCTGCAATCGAATCCGTAACAGGCCCATGATCTCGTCTCTCCTATTATAATACCCTTTTGACGATTTTGTCAAACATTTTTTGCCTATGCCGCTACCATTCGCTTCTGCCGCACAGCACATCGATGGAGACGCCGAAGAGATCGGCAAGCTTCCAAAGATAGGAGAGCTTCGGGTCCTCCCCCTTCTCCCACTTGCTGACGCACTGTTGCGTCACGCCGACCGCCTCTGCGAGCTTTCCCTGCGACATCCCTTTTTCCGTGCGCAACGCTTTCAGATTTTCCGCAAACTTGATCTTCATAAAAAAAGTTTACAACTTTTCTTGTGGAAATCTTGACATACAACAAAAGTTGTGATACGATAAATAAAAAAGGAGGACGGTCATGGCTATGACGCCTTGTCCCGCATGCGGACACATGATCACGGCATCGACGCCTCTGCGCTGTCCCGACTGCGGCTGGGTCGAGGGCTGCGACGGATGCCAATATTGGGATTCCGGTCGGCAACGGTGCGGACTTCCGAATCATCCCAAGCATAAGTGCTCGGACTATTCCCAAAGCGATGATTGACTCCGTCGGCGAAGGGAGATGAAGAGCGATTGCAGATGACCTCCCCCTGAACTTGATTTTCATAAAAAAAGTTTACCACTTTCACTTGACATACCACGAAAGCTATGATATAATCAAAAAAAAGGAGGTAAACTGTTATGGCTTTGACACCTTGTCCCGAATGCGGGCACATGATCTCGACCTCGAACAAGATTCTCCGTTGTCCCAACTGCGGCTGGGTCGAGGGCTGCGGCGGATGCATGCATTGGGATTATGATTACCAAAGTTGCGGACTGTCGAATCATCCCGATCACATGTGCCCGGACTATGCCGAATATGATGATTAAGCGCAACTGCCGGGGGAGATGAAGAGCGATTCCCGAACAGATTCGCTCTTCGAAAGAAGTTAGCTTTCCAATCAAAGTGAGCCGCCGCGGGTTCTCCCGCGACGGCTTTTTCTTATCTTATGATATCAACTCGGCTGCCCATTCGCTCGCGCGTATTTATTTTGCGAATGCAAAAGAAATCGCGCGAAAATCAATTAAGAACTACATCTTTCAAACTCTCGTATTTTTTGATGGCGGCGGCGCGGACTTCGGCGAGGTTCAGCCGGCGCTCGAACGTCTCGTCCACAAGTTTCTTCGCGGTAAAAATGACATTTGTGCCGTATTTGAGATTTTTGATGCCCGTCAAAAACTTTCCGCTCTGGCGGGTCCCCAAAAAGTCGCCCCCTCCCCGCATTTCGAGGTCTTTTTGGGCGAGGAGGAACCCGTCCGACGTCGTCTTTAAGATATTCAACCGCGCCGTGCCCGCCTCACTCTCCTTGCCGACGAGCAAAAAGCAGTAACTCTTCTCCTCCCCTCTGCCGACCCTTCCGCGGAGCTGGTGGAGCTGCGAAAGCCCGAACCGTTCCGCGTCATAGATGACCATGACCGTCGCATCGGGCACATCGACGCCCACCTCGATGACCGTCGTCGCAACGAGCGCATCGTATTTTTTCGCCTTGAACGCGGACATGGTATCCGCCTTTTCTTTCTCTTTCATTTTTCCGTGCAAGAGCGCAAAGCGCACCCCGGGCAGCGCAGCACGCAGCTTTTCATAGAGCTCGCTCGCCCCCGTCGCCTCGCCTTCCTCATCCTCGATGCGGGGACAGACGAAATATGCCTGCCGTCCCCTTCCGATCTCCTTGCGGATCCACGCGAGCATGTCCTCGTATTTCCTCTCCGGAATGATCGCCGTGGAGACCTCCCTGCGCGCCGCGGGCTTCTCGGAGATCGTGGTGATGTCGAGGTCTCCGTAAAAAATGAGGGACAGGGTGCGGGGAATGGGCGTTGCGGACATGACGAGCACGTCTGCGCCGTCCCCCTTTTCGCCGAGGGCGTTGCGCTGTGCGACGCCGAAGCGGTGCTGTTCGTCGCACACGCAGAAGGCGAGGTCTGAAAAGCGCACATCCCCCTGCAAAACGGCATGCGTGCCGCAGAGGATATCCACCTCGCCCGCGGCGAGCGCCGCCTTCATCTCCCGTTTTTCCTTTGCGGTGGAGGCTCCCGCGAGATACCCCACGCGGAAATCGGGGAAATACCGCGTCAAAAGCCCGTAATTCTGCGCGGCGAGCACCTCGGTCGGGGAGAGATAGACCGCCTGATGTCCGCTCGCAACCGCCATATAGATGCCGCAGAGCGCGACTGCCGTCTTGCCGCTGCCCACATCCCCTTGCAGAAGTCTGTTCATGCGCGTGGGACCGGTCAGATCGTCATAGATCGCGCGCACCGCGCCCTGCTGTCCCCGCGTAAAGGTGAAGGGAAAGCGCTTTTCGAAGTCCGCGACCTGCCGCTCCGTCACGGCATATTTTCGGAGCCGCGCCTCCTCCTTATCCCCCTTGATGAGCTTGAACGCGGCGATGAGCGTGAAGTACTCTTCGAGCGCGATACGTTCCGCCGCTCTGTCCGTTTCTGCAAGCGAGTCCGCGACATGGATGGCATGAAATGCGTCCGAGAGCGAGGAAAGCTGATATTTTTGGCAGAGCTCGGCGGGAATCGCCGTGGGGAAGCTCTCCACTTCGAGAGCCGACCTGACCGCGCTGCGCACCACCCATTGCGCAAGCCCCGCTTTGAGGGGATACATGGGCACGAGCCCCTTCAACTTGTTGTTTTCGTCCAACCGTTCAAAGGTCGGATTGACAAGGGAGATGCGGTCGTAATAGTTCTGTACGCGTCCATAGAAGAGGTATTCGCCCGGTTTGAGACGCTGCGCCACATAGGGCGTGTTGAACCAGACGGCGGTGAAGCAATCCATCCCCTGTTCGAGGAGCGCGCGCACGATCTTCATGTTCTTTCTCGTCTGCACCGCCTCGACGGAAATGACCGTGCAGGCGATGAGCGCCATGTCGTTGTGCATGACCTCGCGGACGGAGACGCGGCGCGTCATATCGAGATAGGTGCGCGGAAAATACCGCACGAGCTCATACGTCGTGCGTATCCCGATCTTTTTGAAATCCTCGGCGCGCTTTGCGCCGAGGCCTTTGAGCGAAGTGAGTTCCAATTTTCCTACCCCATATATGCAATAAGCGGCGCAAAGCCGCTTTTTTTCATTCGAGAGATAACAGATAGTAATAGACGGGCTGTCCGCCGTAGTGGAAGTCCACTTCGCAATCGGGGAACGCCTCCTGCACCTTCCCCGCGAGCTCCTGCGCCTCGTCCTCGGTGACGTCCGCCCCGTAGTAGAGCGTGATGACCTCGTGCGATTCGTCTTTGAGCTTGTCGAGGAGCGTCATCACCGTGTCGTCGATGTTGTCGCTCTTGGCGAGAATCTTTTTGTCGTCCAGTCCGATGATGTCGCCCTCTTTGATCTTAAAGCCGTTGACGTTCGTCGTCCTCACGGCATGGGTGACCTGCCCCGCGCGCACATAGTCGAGCGCGTGAATCATATTCGTCTTGTTTTCCTCCGCGCTCACATCGGGAGAAAACGCGAGCGCCGCGGCAAATCCCTGCGGGATGTTCTTGGTCGGAATGACGTGGATGGTACGGTTTTCGACGAGCGTGCGCGCCTGTTCCGCAGCCAAAATGATATTCTTGTTGTTGGGGAACACGAACACGTTGTCCGCATTGATCTTCTGCACGGCGGTCGCGATATCCGAAGCCGAGGGGTTCATCGTCTGTCCGCCCTCGATGACGCGGTCAACAAAGAGATCTTTGAAGATATCGGAGATTCCCTCACCCGCGCAGATGGCGAGCATGCCCTGGTCCTTCTTCTCCGCCTCGCGCTTTGCGCGCAGCGCCCTGTTCTGTTCGAGCATGTTCTCGATCTTGGGACGGTCGAGTTCGCCGAGTTCGAGCGCATAGGTAAGCGCAACGCCGGGGCAATTCGTGTGGACGTGCACTTTGACGAGTTCGAGATCGCCGATGCAGATGACGGAATCGCCGATCTCCATGAGCCGCTCGCGCAGCCTGTCGATGTCGGCAAGCGTCGTGCTCTTTTTCAGATTGATGATGAAAAACTCCGTGCAATAGGCGAATTGAATCTCGCCCAGATCCATGTTGATGATGTCCGAGTTATCGCCGAACTCCGCATCCATCGCGTTCTGTGCGGAGGCGTCCGTAGGCACGTCGGAGACGACCTCCTCGCCCATGACCGCGGAGAGGAATCCGCGCATGATCGTCATGAGCCCTACGCCGCCCGAGTCCACCACCCCTGCCTTTTTGAGCACGGGCAAAAGCTCCGGCGTCTTGGCGAGCGCCCTGTCCCCCTCCTCGATGACGGCGGGCAGGAACGTTTCGAAATCGCGGTATTTCCCCGCGTTCTTGACGGCAAATTCGGACATGAGCCTCACGACGGTGAGGATGGTGCCCTCCTTGGGGGTCGCGACGGCGTTGTAAGCCACTTTTGTGCCCGCCTCCATCGCCTTGGCGAACGTGCGGGTATCCACTTCGGGCTTCGCCGTGCGCAGGACAGAACAGATTCCGCGGAAGATCTGGGAAAGAATGACGCCCGAGTTGCCCCGCGCGCCCTTCAAGGCGCCCTTGGAGATGCAATCGCACACGTCTGCAAAGCTGTTCGACGAAGTGGAAGAGAGCTCTTTCACCGCCGATTGCATCGTGAGAGACATGTTCGTCCCCGTGTCGCCGTCGGGCACGGGGAACACGTTGAGCGCGTCCACCTTAGCCCGGTTATTTTCAAGTACTTTCGCGCCCACCAGAACCATCTTCCGGAAGGTGACGCAATTTATAGTTTTTTGCATGATAACTCCATTCAAAGAGCGTTGAGGCGTGTCAGAGTTTGAGCCCGACGATATTGACGTTCACGGTATCCACGATCATGCCCGTAAAGTTCTCCACCTTGTATTTGATGGCTTCTTTCAGGGATTCAGCGACCGCCTCGATGGAGACGCCGTATTTGATGAGGACGTACACGTCAATAAAAATGCGGTTTCCGGACGTGACGACTTTCACGCCCTTGCCTCCCGCGTCCTTTTTGAGAAGCTCGGCGAGCGTCTCGGTAAAACGGCGCGCGACGGTATCCACGATCCCGTAACTTTCCGCCGCAGCCTGAGACGCGACCTTGGCGATCGCCAGGTCGGAAATTGAAATTTTGCCGTATGCGTTGCTGGTGCTGACTGACATAATTCTACCGTAGCCTCTTACCATATTCTAACCCATTGCCGCCGATTTTGCAAGCGATATTGGGAAAAATTTCTGCCTTTCGAAAAAAAATATGCGAATTGCACCCGTTTTTTATTGATTTTTTCCCTGCGAAATGGTATCATATCTTTGTTGTGCCGATTGCGCGGCATATTTGCCGTGCCAACAAGGAAATTCCCCTGCGGAGGTCAAAGATATGTCGAGAGTATGCACCATTTGCGGAAAAGGTCAGACGGCGGGCAACAACGTCAGCCACTCCAACCGTAAGACGAAGAGAACGTTCACTCCCAACGTGCAGAAAGTCACCTACTCGAAGGACGGCAAGGTCGAGACGGGCTACGTCTGCGCGCGCTGTCTCAAAAGCGACAAAGTGCAAAGAGTATAACTTCAAAAGCACAGATTCCCCGCGCTCCCCGCGGGGAATTTTCATGTCCGAAAGCTTTGCTCCGCCTCCCCGGCGGAGTTTTTTGTTTTCTTGAAAAGTTTCGGAAAATTTTATTTCGAAAATTTTCGAAATATATAAAAACAGCCGTTTTTTTGGATTTTTTCTTGAAAATTCCGTAAATTTTTGAAGATATAGAGAAAAGAGGCGGCGACATTCGGTCGCCGCCTCTCGGGTCATACAAGGGGCAAAATGCTCCGATAGATCGCGGTCTTGATGTCCGAGAGTTGCAAGTCCACATGGTAATGCCCGAAGTACCAATGCTTGTAGGAGACGTTCTGCTCGAACCATGACAGCATGAGGTTGTCCTCATAGATGCCCGTCTTGTGCGAAGTGAGGCGCAGGCGCGCATCCCAGAGCGCCCTTTCGTCGCAGGAATGCGTGATGATGAAGTCCACGCGGTTGCCGAAGCGCCGAAGGTTTGCGATTCCCTCTTCGAGCTCTTGTTCGCTCGGGATCTCGCGCGCCCACCAGCTCTCGCCCTCGACGCGCCACGCCTTGTCCACGCTCGTGCCGCCGCCGAAGGTGAAGATCGTCCTGTATTCGAGCGTATAGACCTGCCCGCGCATGAGGTGGATGATGTCCGGACGGATGAAGTGCACCTTGCCGCCCTTCCACATCTGTACGGGATAGGCGTCGAGCAGATCGAAGTTCTCATGGTTCCCGTCGACGAACAGCACCGTGAACGGCAGACCCGAAAACAGGTCGAGGGAAAACTCCAACGTCTGCTCGCTCCACACGCCGCCGAAATCTCCGGCGATGATGACATAGTCCCGCTTTGTCAGCCCGGGATTCGCCTCGGCAAAGTACAGGAGTTTGACGAAATCCCGTCTGCCGTGCGTATCCCCCGTTACATAGATCATGGAAACGCCCTCAAAAAACCTATCCGTCCCGCCTCATTCTTCAAAGGGGAAGCGGAAGTTGCGGACGGGTTTTTCCAGAATCGAGTAGGTATAGCGTTCGTCGAACGGGTCTACCGGGCAGAAATACTTCTTTTCGTCGTCCTGCTCGACGTCCGCAAACTCGGGGCACAGATAATACCGGTCGAGTTTGGACAGGAGAACATACCCGCAGTTCGCCTCGGTCACGATACATTCCCCCGGCGCGAAATGCGCGAGTCTGCTCTTGGGGATGAGCGGAATGGTCTCGATCTGGTAGCTGTCCATATCCGCAGACCTTCCGTTGAGCACGGAGAGCGGCGAAATGCGCGTGACGAGCCCGCACTCCGTCGAGAACTCTTCAAGCGTCTGCGGATTGTTGCTGCCGAAGAAGATGTGCATGTTCAGATTGTCGCGGATGATGGCAGCCGTCGAGGCGCCGTACACGGCGCTGAGCTGGGCGTACGACTGGATGATGAGGATGAAGAAGATATTCCGTCCCGCACAGGCGGAGATCGTCGTCTCGAAGTCCTTGATGGCGGGGAAGTTCCCGAATTCGTCGAGGATGAAATAGAACGGGATCTTGCGCTTGCCGGCGGGCTGACTGTTCGCATGCTCGATGAGCAGGCGGTAGGCATCCTGGATGAACAGACTGATGACCTTGTAGTGGACTTTGAGCTCATCGCGGTAATCGATGAAGATCGCGACGGGCTTGTCTCCCGTCAGGATGCTCATGTCGAAAGAGTTGCAGCTGGTGACGAGCCGCATCGCGGTCTCTCGAAAGACGGACAGCTGCGTCGTGAAAATGCTGGTGATGCACTGCCGCGTCGTCTTTGCGTTCTCGGGGATGGTGCTCTTTTCGAGGAGGTAGGCGCGCGACGTCTTGGGGCGTTCATGGAAGAACTCTCCGTTGAAATCCCCATCCTCGTCGTTGAGATTGCTCGTGAGCGTCATGATCGTCGCAAAGGAGAAGGTATCCTCGGTGATGAGCATGCGGTTGCGGTCGCCGAGCAGTTCCGGACGGCTGTCCTCGAGCATGCCCCAGAGATACGCTTTGAGGAATTCTCTCGATGCGTCCTCCCAGAACGGGTCTTTTTCGTTGACGGTGGGAGCGACCATGGCGGCAATTTTGTCGATGTCGTTGCCCACTTCCTCCATGAGGAGGTTTTTGCGGTGCGCGATCTCCGAGTCGAGCGCTTCCCGCGTCTCGAAGATCTTCCCGTGGAATTTCAAGCGCTTTCCGTTCTCCGTCTCGACCTCTTCCATGTCCTCTCCCACATGAAAGACGGACTGGTATTTGCGGAAAATGGGCGTGAGCGGATTCCAGTGCTCGGAATGCTCGTAATCGCGGAAATTGAGCAAGAGGACGGTATATCCCTCCTTGCGGAGCGTCGCCGCCGTATGGCGGTAGATCTCGCCCTTGGGGTCGGAGATGAGCATGCTCCGTTTCGTCTTTGCCTTGCAGAACGAGAGCACGGTGGGAATGACGTAAGAAGTCGTCTTGCCGAGGCGGGTGGCGGCGATGACGCCGACATGGTTGTCCTTTTCGGAGTACGTCTGCAAGAGGCGACCGTTCACATAGCGGTTGGCTTTGAGCACGCCCGGCACGTCGGTGGAGGGCAGGTCGTCGTAATAGACGCTCCCGGGGAAGGTATCCGCAAGGTCGTCGTAGTGATAATATTTTGTGTTTTCATAGCCCTGCAAGAGCTCATTCATGATCTTCATCGATGCTACCTCCGAAACCGTATGCGTTGCGTCTCCCGCTCGCCCCCTTGAAGTAGGGCTGCATGAGCTCCTGCGTCAGAACGAGACTGTCGGCGCGGTGCTCGCGGACGGCGAGATCGAGAATCTTCTCGATGTTGTCCACGGAGTATTCCGCGATTTTGTCCCCCACTTCCTTGACGGCGGAGATCTCCTTCACGCCGTAAGCCGCCGCTTTGCTTTTGAGCACGCATTCGACGAGTTCGCGCTTCTCCGCCTTGGTGAAGTCGGAAAGGCGCACGATGTCGCAGAAGGGCTGCAACATCTTCGCATACGCGCTGTCGCAGAAGCACACGGGCAAGATCATGGAGAGGTCTAAAACGACGCTCGGATTGTTCAGGCGCAACTTGCTGCGGTTGACGCTCTGCAAGAACGTCTTTGCCGTGTCATACACCCTGTATTCGATCTCGTCGCGGAAGAAGAGGAAATAGGCATTGAAAACATCCTCGTCGCAGCTGCGCACGAAGATATTGCTCATCGTGGGCTCGAAATCGTGTTCGGTGAGGTCGTTGACCTCGATGAACTCGACGTGCGACTGTTTCAGACAGTCCGCGATCGCCTGCGCATAGAAATCGAGCATGAATTTGCTGTCCGAGACAAGGCAGATGGGACGGTACGTCATGACGGTGCGGAAATCGAGATTTTCGAGACAGCACACGATCTTCTGCACCGCTTTGGGATGGCTCGGGCGCATGGCTTTGAGTTGCGACGTATCCGCGGCGGGCGCGGTGCGGTCGAGTTTGAGGGGCAGCGTGCTCACCGCCGCAAACAGCTCGGGATTGGACGAGAGAACGAGCGCCTCCTTGTCTTTCATGGAGAGAATCTCGCTGTAAATGAGGCGCGCATACGATTTGACATAGAGCTCCCGTTTGAGGATGCGCTGGTCGAACGCCTTTTCGAGCAGCAAAAATTCCCTGTGCTTGGTCGTATCGCAGGGTCCGTAGACCGCCTCGACCCGCGCGAACAGGTCGAGATGCCCCAAACGGAGCAGGCGCTCGCGCAGACGCACGAGGTACCTGTCGCGGCGGGCAGGATCATAGTAGAGCGCGGTGAAGAGCCCCTCCGCGCTGTCCCAATCCGCCGCCTTGCGCAGCTTGACGAGTCCTTGGTTCTCGTCCTTTTCAAAGACGAACCCCTCCATCTGCATGAGCCCGAGGACGTACAGCCCGAGCACGAGCCCGCCGTCCGCCGCGCGCGTCATCGTCTCGCAGGCGACCGATCTGACCTCCCGCGTCTCGTGTATGAGCTCGCCCGTAAGCGCCGTCGTGAACGCCGCGCCTTTGAGGTCGACGACCTCCTCCGTCTCCGGGTCGGTCGGGTCGTCGCGGCGGTTCATGGCGAGATATTCCTTCATGCGGCAATATCTGTGATATTCCCGCACGGAGCGGATCCCCGCAACGTCCTCCGCTTGGGAGAGCGCATAGAGATGCTCCGTCTCCTCCTCCGTGAGAAGAAATACGCGGGCAAACGCGCCGAAGAGCGCCCTCTTGTCCCCGTAAAATCTCCCGACGGTCGCCTCTGCCGTGAAATAGCTTCGCAGCATCATTTCGGAAAAGAAATCGATCACTTGTCATCCCCCTTTGCTTTGTTTTTGCTCGGAATCACGAAGTCGATGAGCCCGTATTCCTTGGCGGCTTCCGCGCTCATGACGGTGTCCCTGTCCGTGTCTTTTTCGATCTTCTTGATGGGTTGGTGCGTGTTGTCCGCCATGATGCGGTTGAGCCGCGCACGGATGCGCTCGATGTGCTTGGCTGCGAGGATGAGATCGCTCGCCTGTCCCTGCGCGCCGCCGAGGGGCTGGTGGATGAGAATCTCGCAATTCTCCGTCGCCCTGCGCATCCCCCGCGTGCCCGAGGAGAGCAGGAACGCCGCCATGCTCGCGCACATCCCGAGTCCCACCGTCGCGATCTTCGCGTCGATGTAGTTCATCGTGTCATAGATGGCGAGCCCGTCCGAGACGTTTCCTCCGGGGCTGTCGATCTGCAAGATGATGATGCGCTCCTCCATCGGCACTTCGTCGGTGCGGAATTTATCGTCGAGATATTGCAGCTGGTTGATGACGCGCTCCGCCGTCTCCGCCGTGATGGACTCGAAGAGATTGATGGTGTTGCGTTTGAGCGAGTACCCCCATGAAAATTCTTCCTTTTCGTTTTGCATTTGCAGACCTCCTGATCGTATTGCGCCGAAAGCGGCGCGTCTTTTACGCAAAAAAGTACCGCTCCGCGGGGCGGTACCCCTTTTTGTCGACTTTTGAAAGAATTGTTCTTGTATTATAGCACACCTTCTCCGTTTTGTAAAGAACTTTAATGTAAATTTTTTTACAAATTTTCTTCGGACGGGAAGGGCATCGACCGACCCCGCGTTCCGCGGACGTGCCCGGGTTGAACACATGCGCATGGAAAGCGCGACGGAAATTTACCGCACGGCTGCGGCAAGCGTTTGCATTTTGCGGCAGTTTGTGATATCATTGGAATAAAACAAGGCTTTTTTACGTAGGAGACAACATGAAACACATCAAACAGGGACATTATACGGGGGAGCGCCCCCTCTTCTCGGAGAGAGAGCTGTTCATCGAGGACACCGTTTTCACGGACGGGGAATCCCCCCTCAAAGAGAGCGCGGACATCCGCCTCGAAAACTGCGTGTTCGAATGGAAATATCCGCTCTGGTACGCAAAGCGGATCCGCGCGCGGGACTGCACGTGGCTGGAAGCGGCGCGGGCGGGCGTGTGGTACACCGAGGACGTCTCACTCGAACGCTGTCAGGTGGAAGCGCCGAAAAATTTCCGCCGCTGCAACGGCGTGACGCTGCGGGACGTCTCCTTCCCCCACGGCGAGGAGACGCTCTGGAACTGCAAAGACGTGCTCTTGGAACGCATCGTCGCGCGGGGAGACTATTTTGCGATGAACTGCGAAGATCTGCACGCGGACGGGCTCGTCCTCTACGGAAATTACCCTTTCGACGGCGTGAAAAACGCGGAGATCCGCCGCTCGCGGCTGCTCTCCAAGGACGCCTTCTGGAACTGCGAGAACGTCACCGTGTACGATTCCTTCATCTCGGGGGAATACCTCGGCTGGAACTCGAAAAATCTCACCTTTGTCAACTGCACCATTGAGAGTTTGCAGGGACTCTGCTATATCGAGAACCTCGTCTTGAAGAACTGCAAGCTGCTGAACACGACCCTCGCGTTCGAATACTCCACCGTGGAGGCGGACGTCTGCGGGACGATCGACAGCGTGCTCAATCCGTCGGGCGGAAAGATCGCGGCGGATTCCATCGGGGAGCTCACCCTGCAAGAGGACAGAATCGACCCGTCCGCGACGGCGATCGTCTGCCGGAACAAGGAGGAAGGATGAAGTACGATTTCGATACCGTCCCTGACCGCAGGGGCACCGATTCTCTCAAATGGGAGACGGCGGGCGAGCTGCCCATGTGGGTGGCGGATATGGACTTTCGCACCGCGCCCGAGATCGCGGCGGCGCTGAACACCCGCCTTGCGCGGGACGTGTTCGGCTACGGCATTGTCCCCGGGGCTTGGTACGATGCGTTCTGCGGCTGGTGGGAGACGCGGCACGGCTTTCGCATGGAGAAGGATTGGCTGCTCTTTTGCACGGGCGTCGTCCCCGCACTGTCCTCCGCCGTCCGCAAGCTCACGTCCGTGGGCGAAAACGTCCTCGTCCAGACGCCCGTCTACAACATTTTCTTCAACTCCATCGTCAACAACGGTAGAAACGTCGTGGAGAGCCCGCTCGTGTATGACGGCGGCTACCGCATCGACTTTGCCGATCTCGAAGAGAAGATGTCCGACCCGCAGACCACCCTCATGCTGCTGTGCAACCCGCACAATCCCGTGGGAAAGATCTGGGACCGCGAGACGCTCGCACACATCGGCAGACTCGCCGCCGAACACCATGTCACGGTGGTGTCCGACGAGATTCACTGCGATCTCACCGACCCCGGCAGGGAGTACGTCCCCTTTGCGTCCGCGAGCGAGATTTGCCGCGGGCTGAGCGTCACCTGCATCGCGCCCACCAAGGCATTCAACCTCGCGGGCTTGCAGACCGCGGCGGTCTGCGTCCCCGACCCCGTTTTGAGGCATAAGATGTGGCGGGCTCTGAACACCGACGAGGTCGCCGAACCCAATTCGTTTGCCGTTCCCGCCGCGATCGCCGCCTTCACCGAGGGCGGGGCATGGCTGGACGCCCTGCGGCAATACCTCTTCGAAAACAAGCAATTCGCCGCGCGGTTTCTGCGCGAAGAGCTGCCCGCCGTCCGTCTCGTCCCCTCCGAGGCGACCTATCTCCTCTGGCTCGATTGCAGCGCGATCTGCGCGGACACGGCAGAACTTCAACGCTTTTTGCGGCAGAACACGGGGCTGCACGTCGCCGAAGGCGGGCAGTACGGCGAGGCGGGGAGAGCTTTCCTGCGGCTGAACATCGCCTGTCCCCGCACCCTGCTTGCGGAGGGTCTGCGCCGCCTGCAACGCGGCATAGAGCGCTTCCGGGAAAACTAAAAACGCCATGCGAAAGGGCGCGCAGCGATCGCTGCGCGCCCTTGGATTCTATGCACTTTCAGTTCGTCCGCTCCTTTTTCGAAAGGCTCGGGAGCTTGAATCTCCGCAGGGCGATTCCGACGAGGTACAGAGCGATCGCCGCGATGATGAGCGGTCGGCGCAGGGCGATCTCCGTGCGCGTATAGCTGCGGTCGGCGAGCACCGTCTCCGCGTCATAGACGAATTTCTCGTAAGCTTGTGCGCCCTCCTCTGTCTTGCGGGTGGACAGCGCGGCGAGCAACGACTGCCCCGTCGAATAGGCGTCCGCCATGTCGTCGTACTCCTTGGAGTAAGAGAAGGTGCGGTACCCCGTCAACGTTTCGCGGACGGCGGAGGCGGGAAGATCTTCCGCGCACCGGTAGCGTTCGTCCATGAAATCGAGGTCGGCGTCGACTTTGAGCACGTACACCGTGTATGTCCCGGTGAGGGAATTGTCGAACTCGAAGCGGTTGTGGGTAGCCGAAAGCGTGAAGTCGCATTTGAGCACGGAGGAATCGGGCGCCTCGACGAACGCGACGATCTTGGCGTCGGGCTCCTTGTCCGCATTGAAGCCATAGACGTTGACCTGCGTGCGGAAGTTGTCCTCGGACAGCGTAAACGACAGCGTTCCCGCGGCGGGCTCCGCCACCCTGCGGAAGAGATTCGCGGCGAGATTGCCGACCAGCCTCTGCCCCGTCTCTTTTTCGAGCAGATCGCCCGACCAATACCCTTCGAGGTCGATCATGAGGCTACCCACTCTGCCCGCGCCGAACGACCATTCCGCATACAGCGGCGAGGATTCCGCATAGAGCACGACCTCGGCGTCGCCGTCCGTTTTCAACCGGCTCGGGAAAAAACCGCCGAGCGTCAGTTCGGAGAGCTCGGTGTTCGTGACGTCGCCGAGCGCCTCGGAATTTCTGCCGATGCGGGGATGGAAGCTTTGGGTCCCCACCTCTTCGAGTTCTTCGAGGTGCAGATCTTTGACGAAGGCGGACTCCATCGCGTGATAGGCAGTGCGAAGTGCGAACACCGAAGTGCCCTGCCCGTAGGCGGCGAGCGCGTCGAGAGAATCCTTCTTGATCTCGGACCCCTTCACGTCGTAAGAATGGTAGAAATAATAGGGATTCGGGTCGCCGTCGAAGTAACGGACGGACTTATAATACGTCATCACGGTGATGGTGATGCCCTGCGCCTTGTTCGCGTCGCGGATGATGTACCCGTAATTCTCCAACTTTCCGTCGCCGCCGTCCGAGAGGAGCACGATATGTTTGACGGCGACGTTGTCGGGGCAGGTGGAGAGCATCCGCACCGCCTGTTGGAGCGCGGGGGCGTAATCGGTCTCCCAGTTCGTGGTTTTCTCCATCTCCCCGATCTTTTCCTCGATCGTCTCCCGCTGCGTCATCGGCAAAAGGGGCGCGACCTGCTGGTACTCCTTTTCGAGCGCGACGATGCCGACGTAGTCCCGCTTGTTCAAAAATTTCAAACTGTTCCGCACGTCCTCGACCGCCGTGTAGATGGGCGCGCCCGTGATGCCCGTCATGGAGCTCGAAACGTCGAACACATAGACGACGGCGATGGCGGGCTGATAGTCCTCGATCGAGACGGGGAGCATGGAGGCATACGCCGACTCCCCCTCGTCCCGGTAGCTGTGCCTGACGGGCTCCGTCTCCTCGGGATTCCGCTCCTTGGGCTGCGTGACGACCTTGCCGTCCTCCTTCTCGAATCCGCCGACCGTGAACACGCCGCCGCCGTAGTCAAAGGCGTAGGACGAGAGCGCATTCTGGAAGGATTCCGTCATGTCCCCGGCGGCGATGTTGTAGAGGACGATCTCGTTGTATTTTGCGAGTTCCTCCGCCGTCGCCGACTGCATCTCGCCGACCGTGCGGGTCTCGACGGTCGCATCTTTGAGAGCGGAGCTGTCTGCGACCGTGGCGGCAACGCTCTCGGATTCGCCCGCATATTTTTCGAGGATGAGCATATACGTGCTCTCCTTGACGTCGTAGTAGACATAATAGACATTGTTTTCGGGGACGTCGTCCTCCCCTTCCGAGCGCACTTCGAGGCAATGGAACCCCGGCGTCCCGAAGGAATAGGACAGCGAGACCGTCTGCAAGCCGCGCTTGAGGCTGACTTGGGCGGGCGGCAGGAGCTGCTCCTCCCCCCGCTCGTCGGTGTCGGAGAGCGAAAGCGTCGCCTCTTTCGCGCGCGAGCTGTACAGGGTGACTTCCAAGTCGAACGTCCTGTTGTCGCAGAGTTCGTTCGCGGGGAACGCGACGTCCACGAGACAAACGTCGTCGTGCGCCGTCTCCGCATAGAACGAGGTGTCGATGCGCACCCCGTCGCGGATGAGTCCGCGCACGGTCGCGAGCGCGTCGCGGTCCGTTTGCAGTCCGTCGCTGAGGATGAGCGCCTTTGCCGACGAGGGGTCGCGGATGACGCCCTGTTGCACCGCGGGATCCCAGGCGAGAAGGAGCGCCGAGGAGAGATCGGTCGCGCTGCCGTCGAACGCCTCTTCGGAGGCTGCAAGATAGCGGCTGTACGCCTCCTCCGCGGAATACGAGCCCATGGGGAGCGCGATCTTCTGCTCCTTTCCGAAGAGGATGACGGCTGTCTCGCAGTGCGCGGCCTCCTCGTTCTCTTGCAGAATCTCGCCGACGAACTCGTCCATCGCCGCGCGGGCGCGTTCGGACGTAAAGGAGCGGTCGACCAAAATGACGAGCTCGCTCTGCGGGCTCGGCTCTTCATGGACGATGCCGATTCCCGAGAGCGCAAAGATACACAGCACCGCAACGACGGATTGCAGAGCCGCGGAGATGATTCGGTTTGCCGTACAGCGGGAGCGCTTCTTCCTGCCGATGAAAAACACGAGCGCGATGAGGGCGAGCGCCGGCAGGATGAGAAGGAGCAGCCACGGGCTGACGGAAAATTCCACATGGTTCATGGTCATGTCCCTAAACGATGTCTTTGAATTGAAGGTACCACTCGGCGAGAAGGAGCAGGATGACCGCCGCGGCGAACCACGGGAACAGATCTTTCCCCGCATCCCCCGTCAGTTCGCGGTTGTCGAGGCGGACGGTGAACGCGCTCTCCCGAAACAGCGCGCTCTCGGCAAGGTCGCCGTGGACGTACGCCATGCGCACTTCGTCGGGCTTATCCAGCCCGAATCGGGTGGTGAACGTGTACGTCCCCGTCCCGGTGAACACATATTCCGCGGGGAATTCTTCAAGCGCCGCGCCCTGCGGGGCGACCTCCACCGAGACGCCCTTGCAGTTGACCTGCACGCTCTCCCCGACCGTGAAGTCATACCCGTTCAGCGTGACGGGCATGAACGTTTCGAGCAGGTCGTAGAGGAAGATCATGAACTCCCTGCCGTAAAAATCGGACATATTGATGCTGAACGCCAGAACGACGATGCGGGCGTCCCCGCCGTCCTTGACGAACATCACGGGGTCGCCGTTGCAGAAGAGGATGGGCAAAAAGCTTTCATCGGCAGTCACCCTGCTGTACTGCGTGAGGCGTATCTCCGCGGGGTCGTTGTAGCGGAGCAGCGGATGCGCCGTCGGCGCCGCACAGCCTTGAAGCTCGATGGAGACCCGCTCGCCCACCGAAAGCCCGAGCACCGTCTCCTGCACGGATTCGTCCGGGTCCGCGAGCACGATCACGCCGTCCTTCGGCATCCCCGCGGCAAGAATCTCGGGCGGGACGGCATGCTCGAAGATGTAGAGGTCGTACCCCTCGTTTCCGACCGTCTCCCCCGCGTCCGAATAGATCTCGCGGAAGGAGATCCGCCGCCGCGACGAGAGATCGCTCGCGAGCGTCTGGACGCCGAGCTGCCAGAAGGAATTGGGCGACGCGCTCCAATATTCGACGCTCACGCGGTCGCGCATGCCGCCATAGACATAATATACGTCGTCGTCGGGGAGGGAATCCCCGAGGTCGGGAAGTTCGAGACGGACTTCCTCGAAGGACTCGAAGAACCAGTCCTCGCCGCCGCCGTACTGCGCGTCGGTCGCGCGCACCGAGACCGTCTGCACCGCCTCGTAGGAGGGGCTCTTCGGCTCGAAGCGGACGGGAACGTTCAGCTCGTAATTTCTGACGCCGTTCCCGTTGTCTGCGCCTCTGATCTCCATGTGCAGGGTCCTCTCCACCGCCACGTCGCCGTACGCGCCGAGGCGGATACCGAACAGGTATTCGTTGTCGCGGAACGCCACGTCGCAGCCGAGAATCGCGATATTCCATTCCTTGGTGCGGTCGGAAACATCGACCACGGAGAGCGCCGTGCCCGTGTCCCCGAACGCCGTATCGGTGTAGAGAAAGATCTTGGCGTACGGGTTGACTTCGAGCTGCGCGCGGGCAAGTCCGACCGCGGCTTCGAGGTCGGCTGCGACTTCGGAGCACTGCGCGGCGCCGATCGCCCCGTAGATCTCTTCGCTACGGCTGCGCCCGTACCCGTTGATGAGATATTCGGGGCGGCTGCCCGCGAGAATCACCGAGACGGAGCCGTCCCCCTCGCCGAAGAGGTCGCGAATCTTTTCCGTCGCCGCCTCTTTCGCCCGCTCGAAGCGGGTCTTTTCCGACGTCCCCGCGGCACGCGCGCGCATGCTGGCGGACGCGTCGAGGATGACGACGTATTCGGTGTTCTCCAAAAGGACGTTCGGGGAGAACAGGTGCGGCTCGGCGAGGGCGAGCGCCATGAGCGTGAGAAGCGCCGCCTGCAAGAGGAAGAGAAAGATGTGGCTGAGCATCGGCGACTGCCGCTTTCTGCGCAGGATCACCTGCTTCCAGACCAGCGTGGCGGACACCTTTCGCACTTTATATTGCGGTTTCAGAAGATAGAGAACAAGGAGAACGACGATTCCCAGCGCTCCCAAAAATCCCAATGGCAATAACCAGCGTAAAATCATGCGTGTCTCCCGATGCCGCGCCGTTCAAGGTTTGAGGCTGCCGAAATAGTCCCCGAGCAGATCTTTGAGTTCGTCGGGCAGCGTCCGGTCGTCCGCGAGCTCCTTTTCTCTCTCTTCGCGGTCGAACTCCTCCCGATAGTCCTGCTTTCCGTCAATGACATGGTTGTTCTCTCTGCCGTGACCCGTATTGCCCTCGGATTCGTCCCCCTTCACGTCGGAATCCGAATCCTCGCCGCTGTCGGGAATCTCTTCCTTGTCGCCGTCGGGACCGTCCTCCTTGCCGCCGGAAATTTCTCCGTCGACGGGCGGCTCTTCGGGATCTTCTCCCCCCGCGTCGTCCGCCTTGGTGAACCAGGCGAAGATCTCCATATCCCCGCGCACGTTGAGGTCGACGCGGACGGCGTTCTGGCTGCCGATACGGTTCATTTCGGCATCCCTCCAACCGTCAAAGACATATCCCTTGGCGGGAATCGCCCTCACGGCTTCCGTGTACCCGCCCTTTTTGACCGTCTGGACGGTCTCGCCTTCGAGCGTCCCCGTGCCCTCTTCCCAAATGAGATAGCGCACGGTATAGAAAAGTTCCGTCTCCTCGTCGGGGAGTTGTTCTTCCTCCGCCGTCTCTCCGCGCCCAAGCATGCCCTCCGCCGCCAGTGCGGAGACGGTCGTAAAGCTCGCCGCGAACAAAAAACTGCAAAGGAGCAAGAGCAAAACGGGCAGCGCGACCGAAAAGCGCAGCCGTCTTGCGGAAATGCCGCGAAGGTGCGCCGCCGCATCCTCGCGTTGGAGCGCGGCAAGGCGGGAATCGCTGCCCTCCTGCTCGCACATCGTGATCATCCGCTCGTCGAGCCCGAGTTCGTCGAGCCGCGCGGCGACGTCGGCTGCCGTGGGACGGAACCGCCGAAGGTACAAAACGGGCGTGCCCGCCGCGACCGCGGCGGCGCAGAGCCCGACGGAGAGCACGAGCACGACGGGAAGGGACGCCGCGGCAAGCCATGTCACGAGCGCCATGACGCCGGCAAGACAAAAGCCCGCGATCGCGCTGACCGTCAGCGCTTTCACGGCGCCGATGCAGGCGAGGCGGCGGCGATATTTGCGAAACAGATCCCGGCTGTTCATTCTCTTGGTCTCCTTGATAGATATCGGTTTCGGTGCGCTCAACGGATGAGGTCGCATCCGAGCAAGTCGCGGAAGATCGTCTTTTCGATGGGCGTGCGCGCGTCGGCGGACACGAAGTCGGCTTCGCGCGAGCGGCAGAACCGCTCGATCTCTTTCGTCCATCCGCGGAGCACTTCATCATACTCGTCGAGCATGGAGCGGGAGATTCTGACCCGCAGGTTGCGCGGGTCCGCCGCATCGGACGCCTCGGCGTCGAAGAGGTCGAACCTGCCGCTGTACGAGGGCGCGATCTCCTCCCCGTCGAGGACCCTGATGAGAAGGAGCTGCCGCTTCTTATAGCGCAGGTAATCCACCGCCTTTTTCCAGTTGTTCTCCGTGAGAAAATCGGAGATGATGACGGTGAGCCCGTCGTTGGTGCCCGTATCCGGCACGCGCGGGATACCGGCGGAGAAGTCCGCCTCCCCCTCGAAAACCGTCCTTCGGAGGGCGCCGACGGCGGCAAAAAAGGCATTCTTGCCCACGATCGTCCCGAACGGGTCGATGACGGTGTTCTCTTTCAGCAGATAGTAGGAAGTCTTATCCGTGTTGCGCACGGCGAGGAACCCCAGCGCCGCCGCCAGTCCGAGGGCATATTCCGCCTTCTTCGGATAGACGCCCATGGACGCGGAGCAGTCGAGGAAGATCTGCACGTGCATCTGCCGCTCGTCGGTGAACAGTTTCAGAAAGTATTTCCCGAGACGGGCATAGAGATTCCAATCGATGCGGCGGATGTCGTCGCCGAGGCGGTACTCGCGGAAATCGGCGAATTCCACCGTCTGTCCGTACTTTTTGATGAGATGCCTGCCGCCGAAATACCCCGAGAGGGAGGACTGCAAATGCAGGGACAACGCTTCCAGTCGGCTGAAAAACCCGTCGCTGAAATACGTCTCCGTCATTTCCCGCTCCTTCCGAAGCGCGATTTCTTTTTCCTATCGGAGGGCGCAGCCGCACCGCTTTCCGCGGACATGGGTGCCCCGTTTTTTGCGAAAGAGCGCGGAGCGTTGAATTCCCCCAAGATCATGGTGATCACGTCGTCGGGCGAGATGCGCTCGGAGATCGCCTCGAAATTCAGTTTCAGGCGATGGCGCAGCACGGGATAGACGAGGCGGTTGATGTCGCTGTATGCGACGTTCAGCCTGCCGTTCATGAGCGCGAGCACCTTTGCGGCGGAGATGAGCGCCTGCCCCGCGCGGGGGCTCGCCCCGAGACGCACGTATTTTTTCGCCGCTTCGGAGGCAAATTCGCTCTCCGCATGCGTCGCGCAGCACACTTTCAGCGCATAGTCCAACACGGGCTCCGCCACCAGGACCTCGTTTGCCGTCCTGCGCAGCGCGAGAAGTTCCCCTCCCGTGCAGACCTTGTCGGCGACCTCGTCCATCGTCCTTTGCGTCATGCCGACGATCTGCTTGTACTCGGCAAGGTCGGGATTTTTGACGATGAGTTTGAACATGAAGCGGTCGGTCTGCGCCTCCGGCAGAGGATAGGTGCCGTCCTGTTCGATGGGATTCTGCGTCGCCAGCACAAAGAAGGGCTCGGCGATCTTACGGGAAACGCCCATGACGGTCACACAGTGCTCCTGCATGGCTTCGAGGAGCGCCGACTGCGTCTTGGGCGTTGCACGGTTGATCTCGTCCGCGAGGACGATATTGCTGAATACGGGACCCGGCTGGAAGCGGAAAACGGCGTTCCCCGCCTCGTCGTGGACGATGAGGTTGGTGCCCGTGACGTCCGCGGGCATGAGATCGGGCGTAAATTGGATGCGAGAGAAGGGCAAATCGAACACCCTGCCGAGCGAGCGCACGAGTCTCGTCTTGCCCACGCCGGGCACGCCTTCGAGGAGGACGTTGCCTCCCGCGATCATGGCGATGACCGTCCCCTCTACGACGTCCCTCTGTCCGATGACGTCGCGGGCGATCTGCCCGAAAATTCTTCTGCATGTATCGCTGAAACGGCGAATATCCTGTTCGATCATAGTCTGCCCCTTCCTGTTGTTCGTCAAATCCATGGTGATTCGTCTTATTATATCACATATCGCGCGCGCCCGTCAACCGTTGCGCGCCCCTCTCGGCGGCAAAACTGCCCTCCGAAGAGGGAATTTTTCTGCCCGTTTTCCAAAAAGAATAAAAAATACAGACACTGCGCATACTGCGTCGGGAGGAACGACCGATGATCGAACACGATACGATAGAACTTTTACGGGAATGCGACGCGGGCATCTGCATGGGGATCTCCGCGATCGACGAAGTCAAAGACCATGTGCAGAGCGCGGATTTCAAAGCGCAGCTCGACGGCTATCAGCGCGAGTATGCCCAACTTCAAAACGAGATTCGCGGCATCCTCCACGCCTATCACGACGAGGGGAAGGATCCCAACCCCGTCGCCGAGGGCATGGCATGGCTCAAAACCAACTTCATGATGGCAGTGAAGGAGACCGACGAAGAGATCGCCGACCTTGTCACCGACGGCTGCAACATGGGAATCAAGTCGATAAACAAGTATCTCAACGAATACGGCGCGGCGGACGGGCGCGCCAAGGACCTTGCGCGGCGGCTCATCGAGCTGCAGGACCGCCAGCTCAAAGAGCTGCGGAAGCACCTGTAAACCGCCCCTCTGTGGGGCATTTGACGGCGAAAAGGAAGCGGGCGCGGCATTCTGCCGCGCCCGCTTTGGAGACTGCGAAGGCGTCCTTTCGCACGGAAGTTATAGTTTTATCCATAACGCGGGAACAACGCCGACGCTTGTATAGTCGACAAGGCTGCAGGCAAAATTACCGCCGACGTAGCCGCCGTAAAAGACAGAGTAACTCTTGTTGCTATTATGGTAGTACGGCGTGCGCTCCCACCACCAACCGTTGCCGAGGGTACTTTTTTCCGTAGATGCCTCTACACCCTGTGACTTCGCGTAGTCCGTGCTCTTTAACTGCCGCGCCGTATCGTAAGTCACAGGGCTCGACCAAAAGCCATAGGAAGTGTTCTGAACTTCCTGATAGCTCAACAGAAATACCTTATCCTGCGTGTTCTCACACACATAGGGGTTGCTTTTTGAATCCGTGGAGGCACCGCTATTATCCACTTCCGTTATTTCAATGAACTCTTGCGCATATTCATCGAACGCCGTCTCGTAGAACGTCCCCGTAAGCCATGCACGGATGTCGCTTTCCTTGTAATTGCTTTCGTACACCGTTTTGCCGTCGATCGTGCGTGTTGATTGAGACGCTGTACGGTAATACTGCTGACCGTCCAAGATGATGTTCGCCATGAGGAGCGCCGTGCCGTCCTTCTGTTCCAAAATGCGCCACTCGATGGGCTCATACTTAAACCAATAGACCGTGTTCGTCTCGTAGCCGTT
Organism: uncultured Clostridia bacterium; assembly: GCA_947625385.1. Taxonomy (GTDB): domain Bacteria; phylum Bacillota; class Clostridia; order Christensenellales; family Borkfalkiaceae; genus Gallimonas. Next base: position 6,160 of record CANQOB010000017.1, on the reverse strand, counting down.
GTCGTCCTGATAACTCTTCGAGTCCGAACTTTGATTCGTCATGCGCGCCGGACGGTAGCTCGTAAAGTACACCCCGCGGTAGCGGCTGCCTTGATGGCTGACGTCAATATACCACATATACTCGGACACGGCGCCCTCGATGTAGTAGCCATAATCCGTCCACTTGCCGCGATTTCCCGCCGCGGGTGTGCTTCCCGCCGCCATATTCAGGCTGTTGCGGAGCGACTTGTCGCTGTCGTTTTCGTCCGTCACTTCGGTCTGCGGATATTCCCCGAAATAGACCTTCTTGCTGTCCTCACTCATTGTATAGGGCTTCTTTTTGGCTCCGCACACCTCGCAGGTATTATCTGCGCCGTAATTGTGATTTTGATGTTCGTAATCACAAATTTTACATTTGCCGTTCTCATAAGTGTGCTGTCCCGTCACGACTTTGCCGCAGACGGAACAGGTCCGGGAATGCTCCGTTTCCGTCTTTTCGTATGTGCCGAAAGAATGCTCCTCATGTTCATGGTTGCAGGTTGTGCATTTGCCGTTCACATAGGTATGTGCGGCTTCGCCGCTCCGCTGCGTGTCGTGTCCGCAGGTGGCGGCATGCCAATGCTTTTCTTCGTCGTGCGACCATCCCGCCGCAAAAGTGTGGGTGTGCGGCGGGGTCGTTCCGCTGTCGCCCTCATTTTCGGCGCTGACGTCGGCGCAACCCGCAAAGGGCAGGCACAGGCAGAGGGCAAGCAGGGTCGCGAGCCATACGCAAAGTTTGTGTTTCATGTTTCTTTTCTCCTTTTTGTTTTTTTGCGGGCAAAAAAATAAGGACGCCCCAATCCGAGGCGCCCGCTTCGAGTATCCCCGAATTGTTGCGACACAAACCCTAACAGAACACAGGAAATAAGGATACACCGAGGCCCGTTGTATCTTTGTTCTGTTAGTATTTGGTTGTGTCGCAGATTTTATTCTATCACAGGAGAAAAGATTTTGCAATCGTTTTCGGAAAATTACTTTACATTTTATGCAAGCCGAGAGGCGGACGAACGTCCGCCTCTCGGCTTGCCTTGGAAAAACAAATTATGCAAGAATGTTCGGGAGCTTCAACACGCTCCCCTCCCGCCTTAGGACGCGTTCGATAAAGTCGCGTTCCGAGACGAGCTTTTCCCGAAACCCCAGTCCCGAGAGCAGTTTCTGATCGCGGGCATGGAGGTCGGAGCCGCCCGTGCCGATTTTCTTGTCCCGTTCGGCGCACGCCGCGCCCAAGCTGTTGCACAGCTCCGTCCGCGCGGCATTGTACGTCTCGATCGCCGCGAGATTGGACGGCACGGAAATTTCCTCGACGGTGCGCGCACTGCGGAACGGGTGCGCATAGACGGCGAGCAGCCCGTGTTCGGCGCAATAGTCCCCGAAGCGGGGGAAGGAAACGTCCATAAACTCCTCATGCAGGGCGAGCTGCGCCTCCTCCCAGCCGTAGACGAGGATGTCCGTCCCGTTGAAGGAATATTCGAGCCCGAAAAAGACTTGGAGCCTCCCCGCGGCGCGTTCTTTGACTTCGCGGTAGCCGCGGCAAAAATCGTGAATCTGCGCGGCATAGGGAAGGGAGCGGTCCACGGCGGTGTTCCCGTTGAGAAAGTGATCGGTGATGAACACGCCCGTATAGCCGTTTTTCGTGTAGACCTCGATAATGTCGTCCGCGCTCAGACGGGAGCACGCGCTCGCCGTACGGGTATGACAATGGGTTTCGTATAAGTACATCGCTCCTCCGATAAAGTCCCGCTCCACAGGTATTTATGAGCCGTTTTTGACGCGCTGCAAAGGCACGTCCTCTGCAAGATAATGCTTAAATAGGAAAAACGACGCGACCGCACCGCACACATGCCATACGGTATGCCCTTGAAAGATGCCCGTCCGCGAAAAGAAGAGGCCGGGGAGATAGCCAAGTTCCTCCTTGAAGGCACCCAATTCTTCCACATAAAATTCGCTCATTTGGTCGAGCTGCCAGACGGCGTATCCCGCAAGCATCACGACGCATCCGATCACGAGATATTTGAAGTCCATTTTTCCGCGATTCGCGACGACTTCGCAGATCAGTCCGACCACGATGAGGACTGCGAACAGATAGCGCCTTGTATCGGGCACAAAAATGAGCGTGACGAGGAGAACGGCATTCCCGATGACATAGGGAATGTAAAACCACGGGCGGGACATCCCTTTTACGTTGCGGAATGCGTAGAGAATAAGAAAGAGGGCGACAAGATACATGCCGACAACATCGCAAATCTGCCCCGCAAAGGTGAGCGACATATGCATGAACGCGCTCCCGAGTCCTGTAACGACCAAAGCAAAGGCATAAACGAAGCGCAGAGCGGCGGAATTTGAGACCCGCAACGCCGGCGCCCCCGTTTCTTTATGTTTCCAGGGCAAAAACAAAAGATAGATCGCAAAGAAAATATACGCGAAGGAAGAGACCGTATTCCACGGCTGCCTGATGAGCAACGTCTTGAAATCATACTCGTTAAAGGGCGTAGGAGACGGAGTATAAAGCGTGACTCCCTCCATCCGGAGCCACGCGATTCCGAGCTTATCTCCGTATTGCACGAGGAGTTTGAGGACAAATACGCATAGAAATACGCCGATCACCCCTGCAAAGACGCCCGTCCAGTTGATTTTGCCGGTCGCGGGACGGTAAAAATTTTCTTTGAATTTTTTACATGAGTTCCCCAAACTTTGAAAAAATGCTTTGATTTTTTTCATATTCTTTCTTCCGTAAACGAATTTCTCCGCAATCGCCGCTCACTCCTCTTCGTCGAAGCGGTGCCTTACGCCCTTTTTGTCCTTATATGCCATGACGGCGGCGAGGTTGACGTTCTCCACGCTCTTGAAAATGTTCTGTTCGATCTGCGGGTCCTCGCGTTTGAGCTCCCGGATGAGCTCCTTCACCCGTTGCCGCTTCGAGCCGCCGCACCCGCCCGCATTGGCTTCGGTAAACTTGCACGCGCACTGCAAAAACCGCAGACCGTATGCGTTTTTCCACGCGATGACGTCCTTTTCCCGCACGAGATACAGGGGACGGATGAGCTCCATCCCCTCAAAATTGGCGCTCTTCAATCGGGGCAGCATGGTTTGAATCTGCCCCGCGTAGAGCATGCCCATCAAAATCGTCTCGATAACGTCGTCATAGTGGTGCCCGAGCGCGATCTTGTTGCAGCCGAGCGCCTTCGCCTTTGCGTAGAGGTGCCCCCGCCGCATCCGTGCGCAGAGATAGCACGGCGATTTTTCGACCGCGAACACGTTCTCGAAGATATCCGTCTCAAACACGGTGACGGGGATGTTCAGCACCGCGGCGGTCTGCTCGATGAGCGCACGGTCGGAGGCGCTGTACCCGGGGTCCATCACGAGAAAGACGAGCTCGAACGGAAATTTATTGTGCCGTTTGAGTTCCTGGAACAGTTTTGCCATGAGAAAGCTGTCTTTCCCGCCCGAAATGCACACCGCTATCCTGTCGCCGGGCTCGACGAGATCATAAGAGGCGACCGCCTTCGCAAAGGGCTTGAAGAGCCGCCGCGCATACGTCGTGCGCAGTCCCTCCTCGACCTCTGCCGCGGACGCGCCCTGCCTTGCCGTGTCCCGCGCGCTCACGGTTCTTCCCCCTTTCGGGTGCGAGACGCCCCGATGAGATCGCGGATGACCTCTCCCGCGAGGATGAGCCCCGCGACGGAGGGCACGAAAGCGACGCTCCCGGGCGTCTCCCGCTTGGCAGTCTCCTCCGAGGGCAGCGGACGGACGGGCTCTTCTTTGGAATAGACGACCTTCAAATGTTTGACGCCGAGCTTTTTGAGCTCCCGCCGCATGACGCGCGCGAGCGGACAGACAGAGGTCTCAAAGATGTCGGCGACCTCGAACATGGTGGGGTCCAATTTGTTCCCCGCCCCCATCGAACTGATGATGGGCGTTCCGCAATCCTCGGCGCACCGCGCGAGAGCGAGCTTGCCTGCAACCGTATCGATGGCGTCCACAACGTAGTCGTACTCCGAGAAGTCGAACTCCTTCTCCGTCTCGGGCAGAAAAAAGGTTTTGAACGTGCGCACGGTGCAATCCGGGGCGATCTCGGCGATGCGCTCCGCGGCGACGTCCGTCTTGAATTTCCCGAGCGTCCTGTGCGTGGCGTGCAGCTGACGGTTGAGGTTGGTGATGGAGACGCGGTCGTTGTCGATGAGGTCCAAAGCCCCCACCCCCGAGCGGGCGAGCGCCTCGACGGCATAGCCGCCCACGCCGCCGATGCCGAACACCGCCACGCGGCTTCGGCTGAGTTTTTCCATTGCGCTCTCCCCGAGGAGGAGCTCCGTTCTCGAAAACGCATTCAGCATACGGATATTATACCCTCCCCCGCGCGGAAAGTCAACAAATTCCCGCCCTTCCCCCGCCTCCGTGCATAAAATAAGACGGGCACAAGCCCGTCTTGTCTCCCGACTTTGGAATGTCGCCTTCCCGCCCTTCGGGGGACGGCGCAAAGCTCTTATTTCAGCGACTTGATGAGGTCCAACATCTCTGCCTTGTCGATGAGCCCGTCCTCATACATCTTGCGAATCTCGACGATCGCGGAGGCAAGGGAGGACGACGCGGACGGCGCGGGCGCAGTGGGCGTCTTGGGCGCCGTGGGTGCCGTGGGCTTCGGCGCGCAAGCGGCAGCCGCCTTTCGGGCGGCTTGCAGGACAGAAGCAAGAATCGCCGACGCCGTATTTTTATCTTCACAGACGATCGTCAAGGGCTTTTCCTGCCCTTCAAAGACGGCGTAATAATAGGTCTTTCCGAACCAGCCCTCCGTACTTTTTTCGATGCAGCGGGACTTGTTTGCATCCGCACCGGTCATATCGTACGCTCTGGCGGAGGGAGAGTAAGAGGAGGACTCTATGGTAACCTGCACGGCGCGCGCCTTATCGGTGACAAAGAGCAGATAGCGAAAATCATCCATCGTATAAAAGAATACGTCTTGGATCTCTTCGTTTGCCCAAAGTGTGGACAGCCCCGCTCCGATACATCCTTGAAGGTTATTGATTCTCCAAATCCCCTTGTAATTGTTCCGCAGGAGAGTTTCGATATGTTTTGAATCCTTCCTTACCATTGCTCACCTCCGATTTTATGATAGCACAAAATTGCAAAGCTGTCAACAATTCCGCGGAAAAATATTTCGGACGCCCTGCCCGAGGGACAAGACGGCGCGGTCGGGCAGCGTGCGCCTTTTGCGAATTTGAGAAAAAATTCCGATTTTCCTATATAAAATCGCTTGCTTTTTGCGCAACTTTTTTCTATAATTAAAACACATGCCGAGATATGCTACTGTGGCTCAGTCGGTAGAGCAGCTGATTCGTAATTATGTACTTATCCGAAATAAAGTACCGTAAACGAGTAAAAATCAGCCAAAAATCACCGAAAAAGCCCTGTTCCTCAAAATAGCTGTAAAAAAGCTGTAAAAAAACGGTGTAAATTCACAACTCCATATGCTACTGTGGCTCAGTCGGTAGAGCAGTTGATTCGTAATCAACAGGTCGTCGGTTCAAGTCCGACCAGTAGCTCCAAACCGTCGCAATAAGCGACACCGAAAGGGATTGCAAACGCAATCCCTTTCTCTTTGCGCCTTTCTTCTTTAATCTTTCTTGTCTTTCAAGGTTTCTTGGACTCTCATTTGTCTTGCGCGTTCCTCTTCCTCTAATATCTCTTGGAATACCGCCTCATGTTCTTCACGGGGCACATTGTAGTAAGGGTCGCGTTGGATCGTCAGGAACGGGTCATCTTGCTCCAATATTTCCCAGTAAACCTCATGTGACAGTTTGAAGGTGTCCTCGTCATAGATTACGAGCCACGGGTCAAATTCATCAGTCCGATATTTCATGAGGGTGGTTATGGCAACCCTTATCGCCTCTTTGAGAGGATAACCAAAAGCCCCCGCGGAGATAAGAGGGAAGGCTACCTTTTTGAGCCCTTTGTCGAGTGCGAGTTCTGACGCGTTACAGTAACAACTTTCGAGAAGTTCTTTCTCCCTGTGATTACCGCCTCGCCATATCGGTCCGACGGTGTGAATGACATACTTTGCGGGGAGACGATAACCTTTGGTGATTTTCGCCTCTCCCGTCCTGCACCCTCCGAGGGTCCTACACTCCCTTAAAAGCTCGGGACCCGC
>CANQOB010000016.1 GCA_947625385.1 uncultured Clostridia bacterium | reverse complement strand
ATTGTCTCAAAAAAATTGACAGAAACTGTTTTTGCTCGCTTACAAAAGTGTTACAAAAAATCGTTTCTTTCTTATTCAATTTTTAATCTTCATGACCGGACAACAGCCCGAGCTGCCTCTTTCGCAGAGAAAGCTTTCCTATTATATCATAACGGCTTTCCCTCTGTCAAGCGTTTTGACGCAAATTTTTTCGGCTTTTTCCGAAAAATTTTCACGCCGCGACGCCGTTCCGCTTTCGGACAGCTTGTACATTCTATCACATCAAATATGGAAAGTCAACTGTTTTTCGCCGTTTTTTTGACGATTTTTTGTATTTTTTTTCGGTTTTTTCTTCCAACACAACCGGTTGTGTTTTGTTTTCGATTATGCTACAAGACAGCGGAAAATATACCTCTGCCGCGGGAAATCATTTTGCCGTGCGGCGGATTTTGTTGCCTTTTTTCATGCGGCGTGGTACAATGGAGGCATGAAAACCTTGCAGATCGTATTTTGTGTGCTTGCCTGCCTGTGCGTCGCCGCCGTCGTTCCCGTGGGAATCTTCTGCGAGCCCGTCTTTGTCGTAATTCCCCTCGCCGGCGCCCTCCTGTTCGGCGGAGCGATGTACTTCGCCAAGAAAAAGTCGGCGCCCCCTCCCCCCAAGGAGAAGGACTTCATGGACGGGGAATGACCGCGGGCTCTTCCGACCCATATATATGGTCGCGCGGGTGTGCACTATATATAATATATGTTTTCGCATGGAAAAAGGAGCGGCGGAGATTTCCGCTGCTCCTTCTGTTTTGGGATTCTTTACGCTTCGCAGTTCTTTTTGAGCGTTTCGAGGCTTTCGCGCAGCTCCCCGGGCAGCCTGTCGCCGAACTGCTCATAGTAGCCTTCGATCTCGTCCGCCTCGGCGCGCCAGCGCGCTTTGTCGACTTCGAGAATCTTTGTAAGCGTCGCCTCGTCGCAGGAGCAGCCTTCGAGGTCGATGTCCTTCGCGTAGGGCACATATCCGATCGCCGTCTCGCGGGCGTCCACCGTGCCTTCGCAGCGGCGGAAGATCCAATCGAGGACGCGCATGTTGTCCCCGAAGCCGGGCCACAGGAATTCCCCGTTCTCGCCCTGGCGGAACCAGTTGACGTTGAAGATCTTGGGCGGGTGCGCGATCTTTTTGCCCATTTCTATCCAGTGTCCGAAGTAGTCCGCCATGTGATAGCCGGCAAACGGCTTCATCGCCATGGGGTCGTGGCGCAAGACGCCGACCGCGCCCGTGGCGGCAGCCGTCGTCTCGCTCGACATGACGGAGCCGACGAACACGCCGTGATTCCAATCGCGGGACTGGTAGACGAGCGGCGTCGTGGTCGCCCTTCTGCCGCCGAATACGATCGCGTCGAGCGGGACGCCCTCCTTGGAGTAGAACGCATCGGACAGGCAGGGGCAGTTTTCGGCGGGCGCCGTAAATCTCGAATTGGGATGCGCCGCCTTCACGCCTCTTTCGGGCGTCCAGTCGTCCCCGAGCCAGTCGATGAGGCGGTCGGGCGCCTGCTTCGTGAGCCCTTCCCACCACACGGTATTGTCCGCGGGGTCGATGGCGACGTTGGTGAAGATCGTCCCCTTTCTCGTCGCCGCAAGGGCGTTGGGATTGCTCTTTTCGTTGGTGCCGGGCGCCACGCCGAAGAAGCCGTTCTCGGGGTTGACCGCCCAGAGCCGTCCGTCCTTGCCGACACGGATCCACGCGATATCGTCGCCCACGCATTCCACCTTATATCCCTTTTCGAGATAGTGTTTGGGGGGGATGAGCATGGCGAGATTGGTCTTGCCGCAAGCGGACGGGAACGCCGCCGCGAGATATTTCTTCTTGCCGTCGGGATAGGTCACGCCGAGGATGAGCATGTGCTCCGCCATCCAGCCCTCGTTCTTGCCGAGATAGGACGCGATGCGGAGCGCAAAGCATTTCTTGCCGAGAAGGACGTTCCCGCCGTAGGCGGAATTGACGGAGATGATGGTGTTGTCCTCGGGGAAGTGCATGATGTAGCGCTTCTCGGGGTCGACGTCGCACTTGCAGTGGAAGCCCTTGATGAAGTCGCCGTCCTCGCCGAGATAGTCGTAGCATTCGGTGCCGACGCGCGTCATGATCGCCATGTTCAGAACGACGTAGATGGAGTCCGTGACCTCGATGCCGATCTTGGAGAACGGCGAGCCGACAATGCCCATCGAATAGGGAATCACGTACATGGTACGCCCCTTCATCTTCCCGCGGGCGATCTCGCGGCAGAGCGCGTACGCTTCGGCGGGGTCCATCCAATAGTTGATGGGACCGGCGTCATCCTTGTTTTTGCAGCAGATGAAGGTGCGGTCCTCGACACGCGCGACGTCGTTCTTCGCCGTGCGGTGATAGTAGCAGCCGGGGAGCTTTTCCTGGTTGAGGCGAATCATTTCGCCCGTTTCGACCGCCTCTTCCCGAAGAGCGGCGAGCTGTGCTTCGCTCCCGTCGATCCAGACGATCTTGTCCGGGCAGGCGAGTTCCGCGCTCTCCTTGACGAAGGCGAGAACTTTCTTGTTGTTGGTCAAAGCCATGTATGTTTACCTCCTGATTTTGCGCAAGTACGGGGGCGCAAATCCACCCTTATATATTATAACACAAAACCTCTTCGAAGTAAACGGTTTGCAAAAGATTTTTTGGGAGCGCTCCCCAAAATGCGGCAGCGTCAGCTCGCCGAAACGGTGACGTATTCCCCGCTGTCGGCGGATTGGAAAACGACCCAAAAGCCCGTCTTGTCGTCAAATGCGGAGGCGGGCACGAAGCTCGCCTTCTCCATGCCGGCGGGCGGGTCGCCGCTCGCCTCCACCGCCACGCACAGAAACTGCGGAACGCCCTCTTTATAGATGACCCCGAGGAGCGCGCCCTCCGCGCAGACCCATTCGGAACAGGGAAATACCGCGTTCAGCCGCGTATCGCGGGGAAGGGTGTTCAGCGCGGTTTGGAGCTCTTTCCGCACGGTGTTGTAGTATGTAAGCGTTCCCTGCGGACGGACGATGTCAGCGTTATCATCCTCAGGAGGCTGCGCCCCGTCCGCTTGCGCCGTTTCGTCTCCGCCGCACACCGCAGGCACTTCATCATCTTCATGCGGCGGTCGTTGATAATAGTTGTTCCCGGCAATCGCGTCGTCATCGTACGGTTTCTGTTCGCGAAAGGGACGCACGGGCTCCTCCGTCTCCTTTTTCTTTTTGACTCCGCTCTCCCGGATGGCGGAAAGGAGCGTTTCGTACCCCGACGGCGCGGCGCCGCAGCAGCCGTAGGCGATGGGCTCGGGCTCCGTTTTGAGAAAGACGAGCAGGGCGGAAAATCCCGCCCTGACCGAGGGCCCCGGAGATACGCGCACGGGTTCGCTCCCGGACAGCGCCAGCACGTGCACCGTGTTGTCCGCCCAGATCGCGAGCGCATATCTGCCCTCCCGCACGGGCGACAGCCCGAGAATGCGCGGGGTGACCGTCAGCTCCTCGCCGAGCCGTTCGGCATAGACGGCGCCCGAAAGCGTGCCGCCGTCCGCGGAAAATCCCTTTTTGAGTTGTTTGAGCACGCAGACCCGTTTTTCGTAAGACATGTTCTCCTCCCGTTGGTGCGGTTTTTTATGAGAGTACCACATCCGCGCCCGCGAAGCGCGTCGATTTGGGTTTGCATTTGCCGTTTTTTGCAAAAAAGAAAGGACGTTTCCGTCCTTCATGTTTCAAGGTACCGTACGGGAACGCCACAGCTCTCGGCATACTTTACGGTGTATGCCGTGCCGCCCGACTTTTGGGTGAGATAGGCAAAGAGCAGATCGCAGCCCTCCACCATATATCTGTTCCGCGCGAGAAAACATCCCGGGAAATACGCCTCGTAGAGCACGGTTTTCTCGTCGCACCAGTCGAGCAGGCGGCGGTACTTTTTCCTCTCCCCGTCGGGGAACCGATTCTCCTGTCCGGGATACGGAATGCACGCCTTGATGCGGACATGGTACCGCTGTTTGAGCTCAACGAGGCATTCGAGAGCCAAGAGATCGAACCCGCAGGCCATGCCGCAGAGAAAGGTGGTGTACCCCTCTTTGATGAGCCGTTCGAGGGAGTAAAAGAGCATGTTTTTATCAAACCCTTCGGGGAGATTTCTGTGTCCCGTGAGGGCGCAGACGAGCGTGTTCATAGCGGGTCCTTCCTCTCCGCGCCCCTGCCGCGCGGATAACATGCGGGGGTAGGTCTCTCCTTTTTCACGGCGACGAGGGTCCGCCGCCCGTACCCCTCCGGAAGATCGTACGAGACCGCCTCTTTCCAAGTTCCGCCGAGCACGGAGACGGCGTGCTCCGCACAGGCGCGCTCGTCGTCGGCGCCCTTATAAGCGAGAAACAGACCGCCCTTTCTCACGAACGGCAAACAGTACTCCGCCAGCGTGTCCAGCCGTGCGACGGCACGGGCGCAGCAGACGTCGTACCGTTCGCGGTGGTCGTGTTTTGCCGCTTCCTCGGCGCGCAGGCAGAATACCTGCGCACGCAGTCCGAACTCGCGGATGACGGCTCTCAAAAACTCGCATTTCTTTCCCGTGCTCTCGAAGAGCGAAAATGTGAGATCGTCCCTCACCAGCATGAGCGGGACGGAGGGAAATCCCGCGCCCGAGCCCACTTCCGCGACGGAGGCGCCCTTCGGAAAGAGCGCTTCCCCCGCCAAGGAGTCTATGAAGTGTTTATAGAGGACGTCTCTCTCCTCTGTGACGGCGGTCAGATTGAATTTCTCGTTATACGCAAGAAGAAGGGAACGGAATGCCGAGAATTTCTCTCTGTTCTCCTCCAAAAGCGCACTGATCTTTTCGAAATCCGGACGTTGCATAGCGGACTTATTATAGCATTTTTTTTGCGGTTTGACAAGCATTCTCCGAAGGCTTTGCGATTTCCACGCGGTGTGGACGGCGGGCGAACTTTTTTTCCACACTGTGGAAGATTTTGTGGACAACCCCCGCCCTCCCCGTTCGGATTTTTTCTCCCCGTTTCTCCCCCTCTTTTTTCCTGTGAAAAGCTCCCTTTTTATCGACAGCCTGTCCACAACTTGTCCACTTGTTTTTTTCCTCTTCTATTTTTGAAAACGCAGGAAAAAAGCTTGAATTTTTCCCTGTTTTCCTGTATAATAGAGAAGATTTGAAGAGGCGCGGGATGCTTGTCCACAAATCCACAGCCTTTATTATTACTGATAAATCTATTTTCTTATAAAAATATCATCTGACGGAGGAACCGATGAAATTCGTGACAGACGGTCTCACCCTCTCGGAAGCGGTGAGCAAGGTATCCAAGGCATGCGCGGTCCGCACGACGGCGCCCATCATGGAGTGCATTCTCCTTTCTGCGCATAACGACGAGGTCTCCCTTCTCGCAACGGACGGGGAACTCTCCATCCGCAAGACGATCAAGGCGGAAGTTTTCGACGAAGGGGACATCTGTGTGCCCGGGAAGCTGTTTGCGGACTTCACTTCCAAACTTTTGGGCGAAGAGATCTCCCTCTCCACGGGGGAGAGAGGCGTGGAGATCAAGTACCGCGACAGCGTTTCTTACATGCAGGCGCTCTCCGCGGAGGATTTCCCCGCCATCAATCTCAACATCGGCGAAAATTCCTTCGTCATGAAGAAGAACGAGTTCAAAAAGATCGTCGCGCAGACGACGTTCTGCTGCGCGCAGGACGATTCCCGTCCCATTCTCAAAGGATGCCTGATGGAGTTCAAGGACAGGCTCGAAGCGGTCGCCCTCGACGGGTACCGTCTCGCCTTTTCCACCCGCGACATCCTCTCCAAGAGCGGCGAGAGCAGCATCATCTGTCCCGCCCGCACCCTCACGGAGATTGCGCGGATGCTCTCGGACGACGAAAGCGAAGTCACCCTCTACACGCAGGGCGGCATGCTGCTCGCCGACAGTGAAAACATGACGGTCGTCTCCCGCCTGTACATCGGGGACTTCATCAAAAAGGAGAACGTCATCCCCGGAAAATTCACCACAACGGTAACCCTTCCCCGCGCAGAGCTCACCGCAAGTGCGGAGCGCGCCGCCATTCTCAATCGCGGCGACAAGAACAATCTCGTCACCCTCGACGTCACGACGGGCGGCGTGAAGGTGTCCTCCACCTCGGAATACGGCAATGTGTCCGAGACGGTCGCGGCAGTCGCGGAAGGGCTCGATCTCACGATCTCCATGAATGCGAAATTCCTGCTCGACGCGCTGCGCGCGCTTGAAGAAGAGGAGGTCGTTTTGTCCTTCAACGGACCCGTTTCCCCCTTTATTTTACAGAATAAAGAGCAAAAAGACAGCTTATATTTGATTTTACCCGTGAGAAACGCCGTATAATCGCTTGACGGGACACGGGAAAAACTTTATAATCATTTCGTACGCAAAAAAAGCAGAACAGAAAGGAGCGATAGTATGAAAAGAACGTACCAACCCAAAAAGAGACAGAGAAGCAAGGTGCACGGCTTCCGCGCCAGAATGGCGTCCGCGGGCGGAAGAAAGGTCTTGAAAAGAAGAAGAAATAAGGGCAGAAAGCACCTTTCCGCGTAACGCATGGAATATCTTCGGCTGAAAAAGGCGAAGAGCATCACCGCGACGCTGAGGAGCGGGAAACGCCTGCATGCGGAGACGCTGACGCTCGTCTACCGTCCCGCAGAGCAGACGGCGCTTGCGGTATGCGTGGGGAAAAAGTACGGCAAAAGTGTCCGGAGAAATCATCTCAAACGCCTTCTTCGGGAGGCGTTTCGCGGCTATGCGAAGAGAATGAAGCCCTGCCTCGTTCTCCTGCTTCCCAAACCTGCCGACAGATATGATTTTCACGCCTTTTCGCGGGACATCGGCAAGCTGCTCGCGCGGGAAAAGCTGCTCTGCGGCGAGACCGACGAACCATGAAGACCGTCCACCCCCTGCGGAGCGTTTGCATCCGTGCGATCGTTTTCTATCAGAGAAGGCTTTCGCGGCACACCTGCCTTTATCATCCCACCTGTTCGGAATACACCAAGCGGTGTATCCACAATTTAGGCGCGATCACGGGGATCTTGCTCGGCATTTGGAGGATCCTGCGCTGCAATCCCCTCTCCAAGGGAGGGTACGACCCCGCGCCCGAACGCTATTCTAAACTCAAATGGGTGATTTAGCATCATGAATTTTCTTGCAGCAGCCATCAATCTCATTCCGGAGTTCGGTTCCGGACTGGATTTTCTGGGCGAGTTTGCGCGCGCCATCATCGAGGGCGTGGGCATTCTCGGTCTCGGAATCATTGTCTTTACGCTCGTTTTGAAGGGAATCACCCTTCCTTTCGACATCTATCAGAGATATAAGATGAGAAAGCAGACCCTCATCATGAAAAACATGAAAGAGGATCTCGATAAACTGCAAAAACAGTACGCCAACGACAAAACGACGTACAATATGAAGATGCAGGAGCTGTACAAAAAGAATGGATACAGCATGCTCGGGGCATGTCTGCCCATGATCATCTCTCTCGTCATTCTCATCGTCGCCTTCCAGGGGTTCAACTCCTATTCCCGCTATGCGACCGTGCAGCTCTTCGTGAACATGAAGAACGAATACAACGCCGCCATTTTGGAACACAGCGCGGGCGGCGCGGAGGGCGGCGAGCTCCTCTTGGTCTCGGACGGAGAGAACGACATCCCCCTCTCCGACATCACGGGCGAAGAGAAGGAGATCTTTGTACCAAACAGCGATCTGCGCTATACGATCGTCTATGAGAACGTCTCCACGACGGTGTTCGGCGAGGACGGCAACCCCCTGATCGACGGCGAAGGCGCCAAAACGGAGATGATAAAGACGCCGTTCTTGCTCGTCGAAGATGTGTCGGGCGACGTCTCCGTGTTCATCCGCTACAAATACTGTCTCGGCACCTACCATTTGGTGGAGGGAAAGGAAAGGGAGTTCGTCCCCGCCACCGAACCCGTCTTTATGTACGAATTCACCGAAACGTCGGAAAATACCTATGCGGTCGACGAGTTTTTGAAGGAAGAGGCGGAAAAGAACAATGAGGGGGCGGAAAAAGCGGCATGGGACAAGCTCGTCGCCGCCGAAACCGAGGGTGAAAAAGACCTCATCCGCGGCGACTACATGATTCATCTCGGTGCGGTCGCAGCCAAGGAATGGTACACGCCCGAGCATGACGCACACTTTCTGTGGATAAAAAACGTGTGGTATTCCGACGCGTCCTATAAGAACCCCATCCCCAAGGAGACCGTGTCCTCCGATCTTCCGCAAGACCGCTATGAGGAGCTCACTTCCGAACTCTCCGCGGAAAAGGAATCGGCGAACGGGTATTACATCCTCATCGTGCTCTCCATCGGCGCCATGGCGCTTTCCCAATTCATCACGATGCGCAGCCAAAAGGAGAGCAACCAGTATCAGACCGTGGACGGACAGGGCGCGACGACCCAGAAGGTCATGCTCGTCGTCATGCCGCTCATCTATGCGGTGTTTGCGTTCCTGTACAGCGCCGCGTTCTCGATCTACATGATCGTGAGCAGTCTCATCTCCCTGCTCGTGACCGTGATCTGCAACCTCGTCCTCGGAAGGATCTTCCGCAAGAAAGAGGAGGAAGCCATCAAGGCGCAGTACGGCAGAACGGTCCCGTGGAAGAAATCGGACGGCAAAAAAGACGATAAAAAACGGAAATAACCTTTTATAAGAGGACAGAATATGGAATTTCAAGGGAAAACTGTTGAAGAGGCGATCGAGCTCGGGCTCAAAGAACTCGGTATCGCGCGCGACGACGCGGAGATCACCGTCGTCGACCAGGGCAAGAAGAAACTGTTCGGCTCCGTGCCCGCAAGGGTGGAGATCGTCCCCGCCGTGAAGCTCACGGACGGAGAGCGGGCGGTGAAGTTCCTCGAAGGGCTCTTCCCCTTCATCGCAACGGACGCAAAGCCCGTTCTCGTCTCCGAGGACGAGAAGATCGTCATCCAGCTCGAGGGCGAGACGAAGGAGCTCATCGGGCGCAGAGGCGAGATCATCGACGCGGTGCAGACCCTCGCAGGCGCGGTCGCTAATACGGGAAGAGCGGAGTACAAGCGGGTCGTTGTCGATTGCGGGAACTACCGCGAATCGCGCGAAGAGACGCTCAAACGGGTCGCAAACAAGCTTGCCGCCAAGGCGGTGCGCACGGGCAAGCGCGTGCGGCTCGAACCCATGAACCCCTACGAGAGAAGAATCATCCATTCCGCACTCGTGGACAACGAGGAAGTCACGACGCGCAGCGAGGGCAGGGAGCCCAACCGGTACGTCGTCATCACCCCCAAAAACTTGCGCAGATTCGAGAACCGCGGTCCGAGGGGCGACGGGCAGCCCGGAAGAAAGAACGACCGCGGTCCCCGTAGCGACCGGGGAGAGCGGGGCAACCGCACAGATCGCACAGACCGCGGAGAGCGGAACGCAAGAGGCGGCAGAGGCGGCGAGAAGAAGCCGTTCAAACCGCGCGACCCTTCCGACACGCGCGAGACGAGCGGGACCAGCATCTCCAGAAGCGGAACGCCCGCCTACAAAAAAGGCGGATTTACGGGCTTTTTCGGCACCTATCTCGGGAAGGCGGAGGAAGAGAATCCCGCCCCCAAGACCGAATCGGGCGATACCATGCCCGAGACCGAGGGCACAGCTTTGCATTCCGACGACGAATAATTTTTAAGCGGACAGACAAAGAGACGGGCAAATTTGCCCGTCTCTTTTCAGTGTTCTTCCAGCCACTTTCTTGCGGCAGGTTTTGTCAGACCCGTGATCTTCTCCGTCGTATAAGGCGACGCCTCCCCTCCGTTGACGTAGAGGAAGTAGTCCCCTTCGGGCGTGAGATAGACCGTCTCTTCATACCCCGCAGGGTCGCCGTACGAGCCAAACGTGAGCCGTTTGACTACGGTGGCGGAAGAGGTGTCGTACGTCTTGTTGCGCGTGGTTTTGACCATGTTTCGTCCCTCCTAAACGTTTTCTGATCTTATTGTAATTGACAAACACGGATTCGTCAAGGAAAGTCTGCAAAATTTTCAAACACATTCAAAATTGTGAATATTTCCCAATCCGAATGCCGGCAACAAATGATCTGTGACGGTTATGAACAGATTCTCTTTGCGCCCTCTTTCAGTGCGAGCATCGAAACCGCGCCCGAGATCGCTTCCGCCATCGCATATACCATATTCAGCCGCGTAAGATTGAGGAGCTGGTATGAAAATGCCGACCGGCGGGCGACGATGCCGAGGACGGAGACGTCCCCCACCCGCCCGAGACGTTTGTTCGCCCCCGAACCGGGACGGAGCGGACCGTCCACGACCTTCACGAGCCCGACGTCGGCGTCCTCCCCCACCGCGGCGTCGACAGCGACGATCTTGCTCATCGGATGCGTTTTCCGCAGGAACGCGTCGAGATATTTGACCTCTTTTGCGGTCACCGGGCGGGACAGGGTCCCGTAGATGAATCCGCCGAATTCCCGCCGCTTGGAAAGCATGGTGCCCGTAACGGGTCCCAAACTGTCCCCCACGGCGAGGTCGCTCCCGATGCACAAAACCACGGGAGGCGCTTCCGTCTCGCCCAAGATCGTTTTCAGCGCCATGTAGACGCCCGTCTCCGCCATCGTATTGTTGAAATGAAATGCGTAATCCATAGAAACCTCCGATAGGTTGTTGACAGCACGCGCAAAAATTATAACGCAAAATGTATGACTTTTCGCAAAGATGGTGATATAATAGAAGCTACAAGGAGGAAAGATATGAATTTACTCGCTGCATCGGGCGGATGGGTGCTTGACGTCATATTTTTTGCGGTGATCGTCGTCGGAATCGTCGTCGGCGTATGCCGCGGGTTCATCAAGGGCGTCTGCAAACTCGCGGGAACGATTTTTGCGGTCGGATTTGCCGTTTGCTTCTGCGTCCCCATGGAAAATTCTCTGGAAAGCACGTTCGGTATGACGAGCGCGCTCTCGGAGGCGATCGGGAACGCGACGGCGGGCGGCTGGATCGCGGTCGTGATCGCCTTTGTCCTTCTGGTCGTCATCATAAAATTGGGCGCATGGCTACTCGGGAAGATCGGGACGGCGCTGGTCGAAAAGTTTGCGCCCGTCAAAGCCATCAACCGTTTTCTCGGCGGAATCCTCGGATTTGTCAAGGCGCTCGTCATCATCTTGCTGCTTCTCGCCATCTGCAAGTGGATCGGTGCGGACAGCGTCAACGCGTTCATCAATTCCAGCACCATCGTGAAATACGTCTATCAGTGGGATTGGTTCTCGTGGGCGATGCAGTTCCCGACGGCAAAATAAAGAAAAAAGCGTTCCCCCTCGCATTTCGCGAGGGGGATTTTTCAACTTCTCAACACGCTATCAACAGAAAATTTGCGTTTTTGTGGAAAATAAGGCATTTTTTCTGCACCGACTGTTTCACGTGAAACACCGTTTTTCCTTGAAAAATTCTGGGGAGTTTCATGTGAAACATCATTTTATGCCAAAATCGCCGTTTTTTGAGGCAAAAAGCCCCATTTTTGACCGTTTTGTGAAAGTTAGGCAAGAATTATAAAATCCGAGAAAGAATTCAAATCAAACACTTGATAAATTTTATGAGATGTGTTACAATAATAATGTTCCCGCCGTTGCAGAGAAAAGGCGGGGTAAAATCAAATAAAGGAGTGGCAAATTGAGCAGAACGGTAAAGATCATAATCGCCGTTGTGCTGGTGGCTGTTCTGGGAATCGGGGCGTATTTTTTGATCACCTCGCAAATCAACAGCAGCCGCGAGCTGTCATGGAGCGATTTTGAGGCACGCATCACGGATGAACGTGCCGGAAAGGATGTGGAGGAGACCGACGACACAAAGGTCGGCGATTACAAGAACAGCGAGCAAATCGTGGAGCTGCATATCGAAGGCTTTGTGATCTCGGGCAAGACCGCGGGCGGTCAGACCTATTGGACACAATCCCCTTGGGGGCAGAATAGCGAGTCGCTTCACCAAGAGATTGAGAAATGGAATGAGTCGTTGCAGGCAAACGGCTTTGACGCATTAAAGCTCTCCGCGACGGACCCGAATGCGGGCAGCGGCTGGGGCAACGTGATTTATATTGCGATCTTGGTGCTCGGCGTCGTCATGTTTATCGTGATCTTGCGCACGACGATGGGCGGAAACGGCAAGATCATGAGTTTCGGTAAGACCAAGGCACGCGTCACGACAAACATTAAAGTTCGTTTTTCAGACGTGGCGGGTGCCGAGGAAGAGAAGGAAGAGCTTGCCGAGGTCGTGGAGTTTTTGAAGAACCCGAGGAAGTTCTCCGAGCTCGGAGCAAAAATTCCCAAGGGCGTTCTCCTTGTCGGACCTCCCGGGACGGGCAAGACCTTGTTCGCAAGGGCGGTCGCGGGAGAGGCGAATGTGCCGTTCTTCTCTGCGAGCGGTTCCGATTTCGTGGAAATGTATGTTGGCGTCGGTGCTTCGCGCGTGCGCGACCTATTTGATCTCGCGAAGAGAAATCAACCCTGCATCATATTCATCGATGAGATCGATGCGGTCGGGCGGCAACGCGGAGCCGGGCTCGGCGGTGGCAACGATGAACGCGAGCAGACCCTGAATCAAATTCTCGTTCAGATGGACGGATTTGAGACCAACGAGGGCATTATCGTCATGGCAGCCACAAACCGCGCAGATATTTTGGACGGCGCGTTGCTCCGACCGGGCAGATTTGACCGACAGATCTATGTCCACTTGCCAGATGTTAAGGGGCGTGAACAAATTTTGAAGGTCCATGCGCGGAATAAGCCCATTGCACCCGAAGTGAACTTCAAGATCATTGCGCGCATCACGAGCGGATTCTCGGGCGCCGATCTTGCGAATTTGCTCAACGAGGCAGCGATCCTTGCGGCGCGTGCCGGCAAGAAGCTCATCGGCAATCATGAGCTCTACGAGGGCATCAACAAGGTCATCATGGGGCCGCAGAAAAAGAGCCGCGTGGTCACCGAACAGGAAAAGAAGCTCACCGCCTATCACGAGTCGGGGCACGCCATTTTGGGCAAGCTCTGCCACGAAGAGGACAACGTGCAGGAAGTTTCGATCATCCCGAGAGGTCCCGCGGGCGGGTACACGCTGTACCGTCCCGAGACGGACAACAACCTCGATACGGTGAAGTCGCTGCGCGGCATGATCTGTTCCGCGCTCGGCGGACGGGTGGCGGAGGAGATCGTGCTCCACGACGTCTCGTCGGGGGCGTCGAGCGATATCAGGCAGGTGACGCAGATCGCCCGCAAGATGGTCACGGAGTGGGGCATGAGCGACCGTCTCGGACCCATCGCCTATTCGAGCGACGGACCCGTGTTCCTCGGCAGAGATTTCGAAGAGCGCAACACCTATTCCGAAGAGACCGCGGGCGCGATCGACGCCGAGGTCAAGCGCATCGTGACCGAAGAGTACGAGCGCGCGAAGAGGATGCTCACGGAGCATCGCTCCATTCTCGACAACATGGCGCGCGTTCTGGTCGAGCGCGAGACCATCTATACCGCCGAGGTCGACATGCTCATGAAGGGAGCGGGCTATGCCGAAGTGCTCGCCTATATGGAGGAACACGACAAAGACATGCCGGACGAACCCTTCGGAAAGGCGGAAGATGTGAAATCCGAACCCGAATCCACGGACATGGGTGGCTCCGATGCGGTCAAAGGAGAAAAAGAGGGCACCCATGCCAAGGGCGGCGCGAAAAAATCCGAAAATCCGGACACAGACGGTGAATCTGAATAGGGAGTCGCGGACATGGGTAAGGTCATTTCGTTTTCCAACCAAAAGGGAGGCGTCGGAAAGACGACCACCTGCGTCAACATGGCGGCGTATCTTGCCGTTGCGGGGAAGCGTGTTTTGCTCGTCGATCTCGACCCGCAGGGGAATGCGACGACGGGGCTGGGCTTTGCCAAAGGCGGGTTGAAAAAGTCCGTGTATAATGTGATGATCGACGACGAGGACATAAAGGACAACCTCCTTGCGACCGCCATCGACGGACTTGCCATTCTGCCCTCCAATATCGATCTTGCCGGCGCGGAAGTGGAACTTGTCTATAAGAAAGGCAGGGAAAAAGTGTTGAAAGCCGCGCTCGACAAGGCGCGCGGGCAGTACGATTACATCCTGATTGACTGTCCGCCCTCGCTGGGGCTCCTCACCATCAACGCGCTCGCGGCGAGCGACAGCGTCATCATCCCCATCCAAAGCGAATATTACGCGCTCGAAGGGCTGTCCCAGCTCATGAACACGATCGCGCTCGTGCGGCAGCACCTCAACAAGAGTCTCAAAGTGGAGGGCGTCGTCATCACGATGTACGACGGGCGGTCGCTCATCTCCAAACAGATCGCCGCCGACATCAAAAAGTTTTTCAGCAAAAAGCTCTATGAGATCGTCATTCCGCGCAACGTGCGTCTCTCGGAGGCGCCCAGCCACGGGAAACCCATCTTGCTGCACGATCCCAAGTGCATGGGCGCGCGGGCGTACAGCGCACTTACGGAAGAATTTTTGAAAAAATCAGAGGGAAAAGGAGAATAAACCATGGCAAAAGGATTAGGCCGCGGACTTTCCGCACTATTCAGCGACACAGAGAGCGCCTACGAAAAGGCGCAGGGCGACATCAAAGAGGAGGGCGGCGCGACGGAAGTTGCGATTTCCGACGTATTCCCCAATCCCGACCAGCCTCGGAAGGCATTCGACGAGAATTCATTAAACGACCTCGCACGGTCTATCAAAGAGCATGGCGTCATCATGCCGCTCGTCGTCAACCGCCGTCCGGACGGGACGTATATGATCATCGCGGGGGAACGCCGTTACCGCGCCGCCATCCGCGCCGGTCTCGAACGGATTCCCGTCATCATCAAAGAGCTCGGGGTGCGGGAGATCCAGGAAATTTCCCTCATCGAGAACTTGCAGCGCGAGGACCTCAACCCGATCGAAGCGGCTTACGGCATGAAGCGGCTCATGGAGGAGTTCAACCTCACGCAGGAAGTGTTGGCGGAACGCCTCGGGAAATCGCGTCCCGCGATCGCAAATACCATGCGCCTTCTGACGCTTGCGGATGAGGTCATTGCGCTCGTCCGCGAGGGAAAACTTTCCGCCGGGCACGCCCGCACGCTGGTCCCCGTCCCGAAGGGCTCGCAGGCAGAGCTCGCGCGCGAATGCGTGAAGAACGGCTGGTCTGTCCGCGATATGGAACGCGCCGTGAAACAGTTCCTCAACCCTCCCGAAGTGCTCGCGAGGGACAAAGAGAAGAAGAATGCGCTCGCCAATGTGGAGCTCAAACACTTCGTCGAACGCCTGCGGACGACGTTCAAGACCAAGGTCTCCCTGATCGGAACGGAAAAGAAGGGGAGAATCTATATCGATTACTATACGCGCGACGATCTCGACAGAATCTCCGAGCTCCTCGACATTTTAGACAATCTGCACTGAACGGACGCTCTGTTTTTACGGCGTCTTGCAGTTCGGCCTCCAAAAAAGAAGAAGGTATCGCCAAGATACCTTCTTCTTTTTTGGGTTTTGTTATTCGGTTATCCCCAACAGATAATCCGTTGTTTCGTGAAAAAATGCCGCAAGCGAGATGATCGCGGAGGCAGTCGGTTCGGTTTTGCCCAACTCCCATTTCGCAATAGCGGATTGGCTGATGCCTGTCAGGCGCGAGAGCTGCATCTGGCTGAGATCATGCGCGATTCGTAATTCTTTCAGACGTTCTGCAAATTTCACCCCTATATTATAAATGAAAACAAGTCGAAAAATACTTGACAAGTCTTTTTAGACTTGATATAATTTGAATATCGAATCCCGCAAACCCATGGAGGCAGCTATCCGTATTTCAAAAAGGAAAATTCGGACAAGCAATGACAGAGGGAACTTTGCCCTGTTCTGACCGAAAACGAGGCACCCATGTCCGAGATTGCGGCGTCAAAAATGCTTTCGCCGCGGACGAAAGTCCGCGGCGAAAGTTTTCATTAAAGAGCGTCTGCGTAGGGCAAACGCTCGAAAGGTCACTCGGGACAGATCTCCGAGATTCGTTTGGAGATGCGCACGAATGCGGCGGCATCCTCTCTGCCGACGATTTCCAAGATCTTTTTCACCATTTCCAGCGTGCGGCGGTGCACTTCGAGGTATTGCGGCAGGTTCTCCTTGACGGGGCGCACGAAGGTCGTGCGGCGGTCGCTTTCGCCCTCGCAGCGCTCCAAGAGATTTTTTCTGACCAGCGAATCGATGGTGCGGTTGACGAGCGATTTGAGCATCTTCGTCTCGGAAACGATCTCCTTGAAGGAGACGAGCCCCTCGCCGTCCTCATTGTACCGGCGGTTGACAAGGAGCATGATGACGGCTTCGTTGTAGATCATGCCCTTTGTCAGACGGGTGTTTTTCAGAATCCCCGTAAGGCGCACCCATGCGGTGATGACCTCTTCTTCCAATTCCAATTCTTCCATAGCGGGTCCCCCATGGTTTGATTGCATTTATTATACCCCATACGGCGTCTTTCGTCAAGCATTTTGGAATTTTACTTTCCCTCTTGCTTTTTGCGGCAATTTCTGATATACTATTGTCACAAGGGGTGCGAAGTTATCCACAATCCCATTGTGGATAAGTGGATAACCCCGAAAGGAGAGGCGCTGTGAGCAAGCTGGACCTTATGAAACTGTTTTCCGCATACGAGGGGGAGATCTCCGAGGGCGACTTCACGCCCGAAGAGCTCGAAGCCTATCTGAGCTATGCGCGCGGCGAAGAACAGCCGCTCTCCTTCGAGGATTGGAAGCGCGACTATTTTGCATTTTACGACGACGTCAAGGACAAATCTTTGAAAAAACAGGATTGGTGATCTCATGAAGCCGTATCGATGTATTTTATTTGACGCAGACGACACGCTCGTCGATTATGCCAAGGATTCCGAGCGGGCATTCCGCGCGGCGCTTTGCGCCGTGGGGCGGGAGGGCGATGAAGAGGCGCTCGACGTGCTCGTTCGGTTCGACTTCGGGAACTGGGACCTCGTGGGGCTCTGCGACGTTCACCTACCCCATGTCCGCGATAACTTCCATGAATTATACCGCAACCATGTCCACGACATCTTCGTACATGCGGACATGGTATGCGGATTTAACGGCAAGGCGAGCGAGGCGGAGCGCGCGTTCATGAAGGAGTTTTCCATGCCCGGGCAGCCGATGGAAGGGGCGGAAGAAGTCGTCGGCGCGCTCAAAGGAAAATACCGTCTCTATGCGGCGACCAACGGGCTCTCGGAGCTGCAAAAGACGAGGCTCTCCGCGTTCGGGCTGGACGGCATTTTCGTCTCCGAGGAGCTCGGCGCCGTCAAACCGAGTCCCGACTATTTTTCCCGCATCTTCGAGGCGCTCGGCGAGAGCGCCGAAAACTGTCTGTTCGTGGGGGATTCGCTCTCTGCCGACATCGCGGGGGCGCAGGCGTGCGGGATGGACAGCGTTTGGCTGAACCGCCGCGGCGCAGTCTGCCCGTCGGGCGTGCGGGAGATCCGCTCCCTCAAAGAACTGTTGAACCTGTTGTAAAAAACTCCGCCCGGAAGGCGGAGTAAAAAGCGGTCGCGCTGCGCATACTGCCCGCATGAAACTTACCACCATTCTTGCGAGCGCCATCCTCATTCTCTTCGGATTTTTTGCGACGGTGTATGCCTTTTCGGGATTTTCCCTGCTGCTCTTTGTGTGCGCGGGGAATGTGATCGTCTATCGGGCTCTCCTCTCCCTTGCGGGCGTGGCGGCGGCGTGGCTCCTCTTCTGGCTCATCGCCTTCCGTCCGCTGCGCTTTCTCTCTTAAAGCGCTTCGAGAACGAGTTTCTCGAAGGAGACGCTCTCCACAAAGTCCCGCGGGCGGAACACGGTATGGCGGAACTTTGCAAAGTTGAAGAGGTGCGTTTTCAAGAGGACGGGGGTGGGGATATCCAGCCCGTCGCAGATCTCGGCGAGATAGCCGAAGAAGTCGGCATACGAAAAGCTCCCCTCCTTTTCGTAAGTCAGCTGTTTGGCGATGCGGTCATCCTTGTAAATTTTTGCCCAAATGCGAATCATGGCACTATTATAAGGCATTCCGGCGAAAAAAGCAACCGTTCGGGGAAAATGGCGCGCAAAAAATCGGCAGCCCCTCTCAAACAAGTTGACAAATGCGCGCGCATACGATATAATAAGAGAAACGAACCGTGATTCCCGAGGGGAATCACGGTCATATTTATGAAAATCAAGCGCAAAAAGCGCACAAGAGGTGTCTCATGGCAGATAAGTTTTATATGACGAGCGAACAAAAAAAGAAGGCGGAGGAGCGGCTCAAATATCTCACGACCGTCAAGCGCGCCGAGATCGTCGAACGCATTCAGGAGGCGCGCAGCCACGGCGACCTCTCCGAAAACGCGGAGTACGACGCCGCGCGCAACGAACAAGCCGCCAACGAGGGGGAGATCGCCGAACTTGACTATCAGATCAAGAATGCCGAGATCATCAAGGACAGCGACGACAACTCCGCCGTACACATCGGCTCTACGGTGACGGTGTTCGACACCGACCTCGACGAGGAGGCGACATATACCATCATGGGGACGACGGAGGTCGACCCCATGCACAATATCATTTCCAACGAATCTCCCGTGGGCGCCGCGCTGCTTCGCCACAAGACGGGGGACGAGGTCACGGTCAAGGCGCCGGACGGCGACTACACATTGAGAATTCTCAAAATCAGTTGAGGGGATATGGAAACTTTCGATCAGACGGAAGAACTTGCCGAGCAGGCGCGGATCCGCCGCGAAAAGCTCTCCAAATTGCAGGGCGAGGGAAACGACCCCTACCGGATCACGAGCTATCCGGTCGACGCCGATTCCAAGACCGTGAAGGAGGGCTTCGAACGCTACGAGGGGAAAGAGGTCACCGTGGCGGGCAGGCTCATGTCCCGCCGCATCATGGGGAAGGCGTCCTTTTCGCACATTTCGGATAAATTCGGGCAGATTCAGATCTATATCACGCGCCAGGATGTGGGCGAGGACGTCTATGCCGCCTACAAAAAGGATTTCGACCTCGGCGACATCGTGGGCGTGAGGGGATTTGTTTTCAAGACGCAGACGGGGGAGATCAGCGTGCATGCGAGAGAGCTCGTCATGCTCTCCAAGGCGCTGCTTCCGCTCCCCGAGAAGTACAACGGTCTGCAAAACATGGACATGAAGTACCGTCTGCGCCACGTCGACCTCATCGTCAACCAGGACGTGCGCGAGACGTTTTTCAAGCGCGCGAAGATCATCCGCGCCATCCGTGCGTTTTTGGACGGACGCGGATTTGTCGAAGCGGACACGCCCATTCTGCTACCCCTCGAAATCGGCGCGGACGCGCGTCCTTTCAAGACGCATCACAACGCGCTCGACCTCGATATGTATCTGCGCATCGAGACCGAGCTCTATCTGAAACGCCTCATCGTGGGCGGGTTCGAACGGGTATATGAGCTGGGCAGAATCTTTCGCAACGAAGGCATGGATTCCAAGCACAACCCCGAATTTACCACGGTGGAGATCTATCAGGCGTACATCGATTACCGTGCGATGATGGAGCTCGTCGAAGAGCTCTACCGCCATGTCGCGCGAGAGACGTGCGGCACGGAGAAGGTCGTCTATCAGGGCGTAGAGCTTGATTTCGGACACTGGGAGAAGCTCACGATGACGGACGCCGTCAAAAAATACTCCGGCGTGGACTTTGCGTCGATCTCTTCGGACGAAGAGGCGCGCGCCGCGGCGAGGGAGCACGGCGTGGAGCTCGAAAAGGGGAAGGACAGCAAGGGGCACGCGCTCGCCGCGTTCTTCGATGCGTTTGTCGAGGACAAGCTCATCCAGCCCACGTTCATCTACGACTATCCCGTGGAGATCTCTCCGCTCGCCAAGCGCAAGCCGGACGACCCCTCCATGACGGAGCGCTTCGAATACTTCATGATGGGCATGGAGATGGGCAACGCCTTCTCCGAGCTCAACGACCCCATCGACCAAAGGCGGCGCATGGAGCTGCAAGCCGAGAAAAAACGCGCACAGGGGGCGAATGCGGAGGTGGACGAGGACTTCCTCGACGCGCTCGAACGCGGCATGCCGCCCACGGGCGGGCTGGGGCTGGGCGTAGACCGTCTCGTCATGCTTCTGACGGACAGCGCGAGCATCCGGGACGTTCTCTTGTTCCCCACGATGAAACCCAAAAAATGAAATTGCACATTGCGGAGATGCTCCGCGCACAGTCCGAAGAACATCTTTCCTTTCATACGCCCGGGCACAAACACGCGGGCGCGGATATCACCGAACTTTCCTATTCGGACAACCTGTACGCCCCGCACGGCGTCATCGCCGCGGCAGAGGCGGATATTTCGGACATCTTGGGGGCAAATCGCAGTTTTATCCTCACGGACGGCAGCACATCGGGCATTTTTTCCATGCTTGCTGCGCTCAAAAGCCGTTCGGTGAGCGCGCTCGCCTATCCCCAATATTCGCATCCGAGCGTGTATCACGCGTGCGAACTGTTGGGCATACGGTCGGTCCTCATCCCGCAGGAGACGGAATACGGGATCTTGCGGCAGCCCTCGGCAAGGGCGGTGGAGGCGGCTCTCCGGCAGGCGGATGCGCTGCTCTTGACGAGCCCCGACTATTACGGATTTTTTGCGCCGCTCGCGGAGGCGCGGGCGATCTGCGACGGACAGGGGAAGCCGTTCGTCGTGGACGGCGCGCACGGCTCGCATCTGCATTTTTCCCCGGAATATGCCGGCAAATTTGCCGATATGTGGGTAGACGGTGTGCATAAATCGCTTCCCGCGCTCACGCAGGGAGCGGTCGTCTCCGCGACCGACGGCTGGGTATCTCCGCTCTCTTCTGCGGTGCGCCGTTTCCGCACGACGTCGCCCTCCTATCCCATCATGGCGAGCGTGGAATATGCGGTGAAGTACCCCCGGAATTTTGCGATCGAACGCGCTGCCGAGGACTTCAAACGCGGACATGGGTGCCTCGGAAACGATGACTGGACGAAAATTCTCGTTCCCTTCGGGGCGGCGGGAGAGGCCGCCGCGGGCGCTCTCGAAAAAGAGGGGCTCTACCCCGAATTTTACGACGGGAATTATATTCTCTTTTATCTCTCGCCCTGCACGAAAGAGAGCGATCTTTTAAGGCTCGGCGAGGCGTTGGATGCGCTCCCCCGCGGGGAAGTCGCGTCCGATGCGCCGACGGGGGCAGTCCCCGTCTATCGGGAGGGACCGTGAGGGAATTGCTCCGTTCGACAACGGCATACCGAAAATATGCGGAGGACGCGGCAGGCGGCTGCGTCGCCCATACGACGCTCGTGCTCTTTTCGGACGAGCCTTTACTTCGCCCCTTGCTCAAAGAGTGCGCAAAGGCATTTTTCGGCGCGAAGGACGGGGACAGGACGGATGCGCTCATCGAAAAGGAGAGCTATTCCGATTGCATTTTTTATCCCGCGGCGGGCGAAAAATATACTGCGGACGGCGTCGGCGAGCTCATCGACGAGAGCCTGCTGCTCCCCTTGGAGGGCGCAAAGAAGCTCTTTGTGCTCGATGCGTTCCAGACGGCGACGCCCATCGTACAGAATAAACTTCTGAAAGTGCTCGAAGAGCCGCCCGAGGGCGTATTCTTCCTGCTCGGCGCCACCGCGGAGCACGCCGTGCTTTCCACCGTGCTCTCCCGCGCGAAAAAGTTTGTCTGCGTGCCCTTTTCGGAGGAGCGCATCGAGGCTGCCCTGCGCCGCCGCTACGGGGACGCAAAAGAGGTTTCGGAGGCGGCTGCGGCGAGCGGCGGGCTGTATTCCGCCGCAGAGGCGCTGCTCGCGGGAGGCGGGGAGTTCGATCTCGCCGAACGCTTCCTTTTGGGAGAGGAGACGGAAAAGATCTGCCGCGAGATGACCGACAAGCGCATAAGACCCTTCCTTTCCGCCGTGCGGCTGTGCGTGCGGGACGCGCTCTTTTTCCAACAGAACACGAAGGGGTCGCGGCAGAGCGCTTCCTGCCGGCAGATCGCCCAAAGCTATCCCGCAGGCGTGCTGCTTGCCGCGGAGAAGTTTGTATCGGACGCAGAGCGCGACATCAAGTTCAACGTCAATCCGGGGCAGGCGGCGCTCGCGCTTGCCCGCAGAATCCAAAGGGAGAAAAGACTATGGTTACGGTAGCCGTGATAAAATTCCGGGGCAACGCCAAGCCCTATTATTTCCGCCTTGGGAAATTCGAACTCAAAAAGGGGCAGAACGTCATCGTCGAGACGACGCACGGCGCGGAGTTCGGCGTCGTCGTGGAGCCCGAACGGGAAGTGGAGGAGAGCACGCTCGCCCAACCCCTCAAAAACATCGTGCGCATCGCCACGGAGAAGGATGAGGAGATCGTCCGCCGCAACGAACAGCGGCGCGGGGAAGCGATGCGGCTGTGCAAGGAGCGCATCGCCGCGCGCGGACTGGACATGAAGCTCGTGGACTGCGAGTTCACGTTTGACGGAAACAAGGTCATCTTCACGT
This sequence comes from uncultured Clostridia bacterium, assembly GCA_947625385.1. GTDB lineage: Bacteria > Bacillota > Clostridia > Christensenellales > Borkfalkiaceae > Gallimonas. Next base: position 9,957 of record CANQOB010000016.1, on the reverse strand, counting down.
TCACCGCGGAAAACCGTGTGGATTTCCGCGACCTCGTCAAAGATCTCGCCTCCATCTTTCATCTCAGAATCGAGCTCAAACAAGTGGGCAGCCGGGACGAAGCGCGCATCCTCGGCGGCATCGCGCCCTGCGGCAGGGTCTGCTGCTGCGCGAGCTGCATCCCCGATCTCAAAAAAGTCAGCATCAAGATGGCGAAAAACCAGGGTCTCTCCCTCAATCCGGGGAAGATCAGCGGGCTCTGCGGCAGACTCATGTGCTGTCTCGCCTACGAGAACGAATACTACGCCGAAGCATGCAAAAAGATTCCCAAGTTGGGCGGCACGGTCTCCACGCCCGAGGGGAAGGGCGCGGTCATCGCCGTGGACATGCTCAAAATGACGGCGCGGGTCAAGATCGAAAAGGACGGCGCCGTGTTCTACCGCGATTTTGCCGTGTCCGATCTCGGCTTCAAGCGCGCAGAATCGACGGATGAGGACAAAAATTCGCAAGAATAAAATATTTTCCCGAAAAGCCTTTACGAAAAGAAAAAGATGTGATATAATACGGATAAGATTTTATTGGAGGTACAGGTTATGGCACATGTCATTACGGACGCTTGCGTCTCGTGCGGCGCATGCGAGGCGACCTGCCCTGTCGGCGCGGTCTCGTGCGGCGATACGACCTATGTCGTCGATCCCGACGTTTGCATCGACTGCGGCGCATGCGAGGACGGTTGCCCCACGGGCGCCATCACCGCTGAATAAGCAGCAATCAAGACGGGGCGCGGCTACGACCGCGCCCTTTCTCGTAAGCAAAAAAGGAGGAGGGGGCGATTCGCCCGCGCAAAGGATATGGTGACGTTTGTTCCGACGCCCATCGGCAATCTCAAAGACATCACGCTGCGTGCGCTCGAAGTCCTTCGGGCGGCGGACGTTGTGCTGTGCGAAGATACGCGCAACACCTTGCGTCTGCTCTCGGCATACGATATCAGAAAGCCGTTGGTCGCCTGCCATAAGTTCAACGAGCGGGAAGCGGCGGAGAAGATCGTCGCCTTCCACCGCGACAAGAAGGAGGTCGCCGTCGTCTCCGATGCGGGCATGCCCGTCATCTCCGACCCGGGGGCGGTCGTTCTGCGCACGCTGCGCGAAAACGGGGTGCCCTATACCGTGCTGCCGGGCGCCTGCGCCTTTGTCTGCGCGCTCGTTTTATCCGCATTTCCCGCAGACAGGTTCACATTTCTCGGTTTTTTGCCCGAAAAAAACACGGCGCGGCGGGAGCTCCTCGAAAGGTTCCGCCTCGCCCGCGAGACCCTGGTTTTTCACTGCGCTCCGCACGATTTAGACGACTATGTGCGCACGCTCTTCGAGGCGTTCGGGAACCGGCGCGCCTGCGTGGTCAGGGAGATCTCCAAGATCTACGAGGAGAGCCGAGAATTCTTTTTGGCGGACGGCTACGACGGCGAGCGGCGCGGAGAGATGGTGCTGCTCGTCGAGGGCGCGAAGGAATGCGCATTCGACGTCTCGCCCGCAGATCAAGTCAGGGCGTACATGGCGGAGGGCATGGAGAAGATGGAGGCGCTCAAACGCGTCGCGCGCGAGCGGGGGATCCCCAAGAGCGAATTGTATAAATTGGTATTGAAAGGATAAAAAACGACAAGATTCGCATTTGCATTTGTTATTCCCATGCGCATATTTTCCGCATACTGTTCACATTTTCCCGTAAAAAATTTTTACGGGAAAATTTTTGCGCAAAAATTGCCGAAAGTATATAATGTACGTATGCTGTATGCGATCTATCCCAAACTGTATACCTGTCGACCCGTTGCAGCGGCAGTTTCTTTTTGCGAATCCAACGTCTATCCCGCCGTCATCGTACTCATGATGGTGCTGTCCGAGCTCTTTTCGCTCGAGATGATCGTACTTTGGAGCTATCTCGTCCTCGCCGTCCTGTCCATTCTGTTTACGAAGGATTCCCGCGGCGTTCTCCCGATCGCGGTGTGCTCGTATATGACGCTCTCCCGCCCCAACAGTACGGTTTGGTTCCTCGGCAGCACCGTGTTCGACGACCCCGCCGGCAGGGCGCAGTTCATCGCGATGGTGTCGCTCGCCGTCGCCGCGCTCGTCACCCATCTCGTGTTTTCCGTGGCGACGCAAAAGCGCAGACCGCCCCGCCTTCTCTCGGGCTTTCTGGCGCTCGGGGCGGCGTATGTGCTCGGCGGCGCGTTTTCCCCCGCTTACGGCGGCAAAACGGTCTTGTTCGGCGCCGTGCAGTTTTTCTCGCTCGCGTTCTTGTATGTCTATTTCCGTTACACGCTGCGTTGGGAAACGCTGCCCGAAGGCTATCTCCCCGCGCTGATGTGCCTCGTCGGCGTCGGGGTGTTCGTGCAGATCATCGGCATGTATCGCGCCGATGAAGTCTGGACGGAGAGCGGCGTCCTCCGCGAACAGCTCTTTACGGGGTGGGGGACGTACAACAACGTCGCCTGTATCATGGCGATGTGCCTGCCCGCACCCTTCTATTTTGCGGTCAAACGGGGGAAGGGCTTTCTCGGGACAGCGCTCGCCTCTCTGTTTTTGGCGGGGATAGCGCTCACCCAAAGCCGCGGCGGCATCGTGTTCGGCGGACTGACGTTCTTTCTCTGCGCATGCTACGCTATCCGGGCGGCTGCCCCGCGCGCCGCGCGGCGCGTCCTCTTGGCGCTCTTGTTGCTTGCGGGTGCGGTCGCGCTCGCCGCGTGTTTTTTCACGGACACCCTGAACGCGCTGTTCCGCTCTCTGCTGCGGGCGGGGCTGGAATCGTCGTCGCGGCTGGAAATCTATTCCGCATGCTGGAAAACCTTCCTGCAAAGACCGCTCTTCGGCGTCGGATTCTATGCGACGCCGGGGTTTGCATTCGATTCCGTCGGGAACTTTTTGCCGCCCCGCGCGCACAACACCTATTTGCAGCTCCTCTCGACGGGCGGACTCGTCCTCGCCGCCGCCTATCTCTATCACCGCGTCCAGACCGTGAAGCTGCTGCTCGTGCGCCCCACCGCGGAGAAGATGTTCGTGTTGCTCTCCGTGCTCGCGCTCCTTTTGACGAGCATCGTGGACTGCCATTTCTTCAATATCGGACCGCCTATTCTGTACGGGATCCTGCTTGCCTATGCGGAGGCTGCGCCGCGCCCGCAGATAAGCAAAACCCCCCGGAACTCGCGTCCCGAAGGGTTTTGCTTATGATAAGGGGGAAAAATTATGAGCCGTGGATGGCGGTCGCTTTCCGCAACCAACACCCATATTATATATAAATTCCGCCTTGAAGTAAAATAATTCGGCAGATTTTTTCACAAAATCTTTTTTCAAATGTATCCTTTCACGAAATGTGAGAAAGTACCAAATCTTTCATTCCGACGAAAAAAATTCGTACACAATTTATGAATTTCAAGATATTATAAAAAACGGCACAGCAGACAGCCGAGGACCGCGCCCGCAAAATTGGCAAAGAGCGCGATCGCGGTGGGCAGCAGCAGCCGTTTTTTTGCGGACCCCGCGAAGTAGACCGCGGAGATGTAAAAGACGGTCTCGCTCGAACCGTAGCAGACGGCGGCGCACCGTCCGATATAGCTGTCCGCCCCGTACGTTTCGAGAATTTCGGATAAGATCGCCGTCGACCCGCTCCCCGAAAAGGGCTTGATGAGAAGAAGGGGCGCGATCTCGGTCGGCACCCCCACCAAGCGGAAACAGGGGGCGAGCAAGCGCGTGATGAAGGCGGCAAGCCCGCTCTGTTCGAAGAGTTCGGAGAGGATGAGCACGGCGGCGAGGTAGGGAAAGAGGGTGAGGACGAGCGGGACCGCCTCTTTCACGCCGTCGACAAAACAGTCATACAGCTTGATCTTGCGCACGAGCGCAAAGAGAAAGAGCAAGACGAAGAGCGCGGGAACGAGATAAGCCGCAACGTTCATTTGCGTTTCCTCTTGGAGAGCAACCAAACGAGAATGCCGCCGAGCAGGGTGGAGACGAGGGTAGAAATGAGGGTGGGGAGAAAGATGTCCGCAGGCGCCGAGGAACCCGCCGCAAGCCGCAGCGCGATGACGGTCGTGGGGAGGAGCTGCAAGCTTGTCGCGTTGAGGACGAAGAGCATGTCGGCGGCATAGCCGTTCCCCGCGCGCAGGAAGCGCTCCGTCGCCTTGATGCCGAGCGGCGTGGGCGCACCGGGGAGTCCCAAAAAATTCGCCGCCATGTTGGAACCTGCGAAGAAGAGCGCTTGCTCGTCCGTTGTGCGGAAAAGCCGTCTCGTTGCGGGCATGGCGGCGCGCGTCAGTTTTGCGGCGAGCCCGCTCTTTTCGAGCACTTTGAAAAACCCGAGCCAAACGCAATACACGGCGAGAAGGGACAGCGAGAGCGTCGCTGCCTTCTGTCCGCCCGTGAGCATGGCGGGGAGGAACCCGTTCGGGTCGAATAGGAGAAAGAGGGCGGCGGATAGGAGAAACACTGCCGCAAAGATACCGTTCACGGTTTACTATATTGTCTTTTTTTGTCGGATATGCCGGGCGGTTTGCTCTTTTGCGCCGGGAAGTGCGCTCTCCCCCTTTGATGCGTCTCCGCGGGACGGAATTTTTTCGGCTGCACGGCGCGGGCGCGGCTTGCGGACCCCGTTTCCGCTTTACAAATCTGCGCCGAAACGCTATAATAGAGAAAACGAGGTGCAAATATGGCAAATTATTACATTACAACGCCCATCTATTACCCGAGCGGCAACTGGCACATCGGGCACTGCTATACCACGGTCATCTGCGACTGTCTCGCCCGCTTCCACAAGATGAAGGGGGACAACGTGTTCTTCCTCACGGGCACGGACGAACACGGGCAGAAGGTGGAAAAAGAGGCGAAAAAGCGCGGGGTCACGCCGCGCGAGTTCATCGACCCCCTCGTGGAAGAACTCAAAGATATGTGGAGACTGCTCGACGTCGGCTACGACCGCTTTCTCCGCACCACGGACGCCGACCATGCCGCGTGCGTGCAGAAGATCTATCAAAAACTCTACGAGAGCGGAGACATCTACAAAGCCGAATACAGCGGCTACTACTGCACCCCGTGCGAGGCGTTCTGGACGGAGTCCCAGCTCGTCGGCGGCAAGTGCCCCGACTGCGGCAGGGACGTCGCCCTCCAAAAGGAAGAGAGCTATTTCTTCCGCCTCTCCAAGTATGCGCCCCGCATCCTGAAACTCTATGAGGACAACCCGGAGTTTTTACAGCCGAAATCCCGCATCAACGAGATGGTGAACAACTTCTTGAAGGCAGGGCTCACCGACCTGTGCGTCTCGCGGACGACGGTCAAATGGGGCATCCCGCTCCCGTTCGACCCCAAACACACCGCGTATGTGTGGATAGACGCGCTCTCCAACTACATCTCCGCGCTCGGCTACGGGACGGAGCACGACGAACTCTTCCGCACCTTCTGGCCCGCCGATCTGCATCTCGTCGGCAAGGAGATCGTGCGGTTCCACGCCATCATCTGGCCGGCGATTCTCATGGCGCTGGGGCTGCCGCTGCCCAAACAGGTGTACGGGCACGGCTGGCTGCTCATCGGGGGAGACAAGCTCTCCAAGTCCAAGGAGGAGGCGGCAAAGACGCAGATCACCGACCCCTATGAGCTCGTGAAGGCGTTCGGCACCGATGCCGTCCGCTACTTCCTTTTGCGCGAGATTCCCTTCGGAAGCGACGGCGAATACACGACGGAGCGCATGGTCGGGCGCATCAACGCCGACCTCGCCAACGACCTCGGAAACCTCGTCTCGCGCACGCAGGCGATGATCTTGCAGAACTTCGGCGCGGTGCCCGAGCGGGGCGCGCCCGAGGGGACGGACGCAGAGCTCATCGCGATGTGCGAGCGGCTTTTTGAACGGGTAGACGCGGACATGGGTGCCCTCAATGTGCCCGAAGCGCTCGGCGAGATCTTCGCCGTCGTCGCCCGCGCCAATAAATATATCGACGAGACCATGCCGTGGGCGCTCGCCAAGGACCCCGCAAAGCGCGCGCGGCTCGGGGCGGTGCTCTACAACCTTGCCGAGGCGGTGCGTATCTGCGCCGTCGCGCTCAAACCGTTTTTGACCAAGGCTTCCGCGGCGATTCTCAAAAGTTTTTCCTGCGACGGGGACGCGACAACGGACGCGCTCGCATTCGGACTTCTGCAAGCGGGGACGCCCGTCGAAAAACTCCCGCCGCTCTTCCCGCGCATCGACAAAAAGACGCTCGACGCCCTCCTTGCCGAGCATGCAAAGTCGGCGCCCGCGCCCAAACCCGCCCCCCAAGACGGGGCGCCCGCGCCCGCAAAAAAGCCCGAGATCGCGTTCGACGAGTTCGCCAGGCTCGAGCTGAAAGTGGGCGAAGTCATCGCCTGCGAAAAGGTCAAAAAGAGCGAAAAACTCCTGCATGAGACGGTGAAACTCGGCGAGGAAGTGCGCTCCGTCGTCTCCGGTATCGCAAAATTTTACACGCCGGAGGAGATGGTGGGCAAAAAGGTCGTCGTCGTTACGAATTTGAAGCCCGTCAAGCTCTGCGGCGTGCTCTCCGAGGGCATGATCTTGTGCGCCGAGGACAGCGAGGGCAACCTATCTCTCGTCTCTCCCGAGCGCGCCGTGGGCAGCGGCGCGACGGTGCGATGATCGACGTCCACGCCCATTTTGCGGAGGAGGGGTACGAATTTCCCGCGGAATGGGAGAAGATCGAAGCAGCCGGGGTGAGCCGCGTCATCCTCGCCGCGGACACGTTGGAACACGCCGTTTGGCACGCGCGGTTCGCAAAGACGCACGAGGGCGCGTTCTTCACCGTGGGCGTGCACCCCTCCGAGCTCGCGGACTTCGGGCGAAAGACGGTGGAGGCGCTCAAAGAGACGGCTGCGGATGAAAAATGCGTTGCGGTGGGGGAGATCGGGCTCGACTACCACTACGCGGACCCCGACAAGGCGGCGCAGCGGGCGGCGTTCGAAGCGCAGTTAGACGCCGCGGAGGAGCTGGGGCTCCCCGAGCAGATTCACTCGCGGGACGCCTGCGCCGACACCCTCGCCATTCTGCGGGAGCACAGCGGGCGCATGAAAAACGGGTTTCTCATGCACTGCTATTCGTACGGCGCGGAAAATCTCGAAGAATTTCTCGGACTCGGCGCGTACTTTTCCTTCGGCGGCGTCGTCTGTTTCAAAAACGCGCGGCGCGCGGTCGAGGCGGTCGCCCGCTGTCCTTTGGAGCGCATCCTGTCCGAGACGGACAGCCCCTACCTCTCCCCCTTCCGCGGAGAGAAGAACTCCCCCGCGAACATTCCCGTCATCGTGGGGAAATTGGCGGAGATCAAGGGCGTCTCCCTCTCCGCAATGACCGAAGCCGTCCGCGCAAACGCCGCGCGGCTCTTTCCGAAACTGAAATGAAAGATACCTATACCTATCAGATCGGCGAAAATCTCTACGTCAACCTCACCAACCGCTGCACCAACCGCTGCACCTTCTGCGTGCGGAGCAAAAAGACGTACGAGGGCTATTCCCTTTGGCTACAAGGCGGCGAGCCGACCGTAGAGCAGATCGCGGCGGAGATCGGCGACCCCAAACGCTACCGCGAGGTCGTGTTCTGCGGCTTCGGGGAGCCCACCTGCCGCCTGCGCGAGATGCTCTCGCTCTGCGACACCGTCCATGCGCGCGGAGGAAAGACGCGCGTCAACACCAACGGGCACGGCTCTCTCATCGCGGGCAAAGACGTCGCGCCCCTCTTTGCGGGCAAGCTGGACGGCGTGAACATCTCGCTCAACGCGCCGACGAAGGAGGCGTACGACGCCCTCTGCCGCCCGCAGATCCCGAACGCGTTCGAGGGTATGCTCGCCTTTGCAAAGTCCTGCAAGAGGTGCGGGCTCAACGCGTGGTTCTCCGTCGTGGACTGCATCGGGTCGGAGAAGCTCGCCGCCTGCCGCGCGCTTGCGGAGGAGGTCGGCATCCCGCTCCGCGTGAGGGAAATGATCGAGTAAATTTTTCGGCGAAAATCTTTGCTGCGCAAATATTTTCGTCGAGCGAATGGGCGCGTATGCCTTCATAGACTTGATTCCGATTATTCGTTTCATCGGACAATGTGCGTACCGTGGTGCGCAAATGCAGTGAAAAAGCAAAAAGCGTGGTTTTGCTCGCGCACAAGAATTTAGAATTTGGGTGCGCGGCGGCTTCGAGAGAAGCCGCCGCGCTCTTTTCTTTTCGCCGAAAATCTTCTATTTAATAGGTCGCGCGAGGCAAAAATTGTGGAAATCCGAAAAAAATTTTCGGGTTTCGAAAATTTTTTTCTGAAAATTTACAAAAACACTTGACAAACAGGGGGGGGTGGTATAATAGAATATGTCGTGACCATGAAAATTTCGTGGATAACGGCAAATAAAACTTTTTTAGGAGGAATGTATGAACACCAAGAAATGGCTCGCACTGGGACTTTCCGTGGCGCTCGCCGCCACCGCGGCACTTGCTGCCTGCGCTCCCGAACAGCCCAAAGAACCGGATGAGGGCGACAAGCCCACGACCCCGCACACCCACACTTTCACCAAGTGGGATCACAGTGACACCGAACACTGGCTCGTCTGCCCCGACGACGGGGAGCTCGACGTGAGCAGCCGTGCGCCGCACAAGGTCGACAAGGCGACCCACACCTGCAAATGCGGCTATGAAGAGCCGCACACCCATAGCTATACGGCATGGAAATACAATATCTTGCAGCACTGGAAGGTCTGCCCCGACGATAAGGCGATCGGCGAGAGCACCCGCGGCTCCCACAACTATGTGGAAGGCGTCTGCGAAGAATGCGGGAGAAAAGAGCCCGAGGTGTATGTCTATGGATTGAGTATTGAGGCCTTTGGGTACTCCGGCATTTGGTGTAATATGAGCGACATCAAAGCAAAGAAGGATAAATGGGTAAAGATGGAGCTCGGCGATGACGGCAAATACACCGCGGACATCTATTTCGCCGCGGGCGACACATTCGCCGTGGCGGATATCGCCTCGTCCACACGCTACCCCGCTGTGGAGAATCCCGACCGCTCCGAAGGCGCTCTTCAGATCGAGGCGGCAAACACCTACACGGTTACCCTTGACCCTGCGGACGGGAGCGTCACCTTTGCCGTGCATGCGCATACATACGTGTGGAAGTACGACGCGAACAATCACTGGAAGGTTTGCTCGACGAAAGATCAGACGGTCGACGAGAGTTCGAGGGGCGCGCACAGTTACGACCCCGATACGCATGCTTGCGTCTGCGGCGCCGTGGAGACGGTCTCCTGCGACCACAGCAAGGGATATGCCTTCCATTATGAGGAACTTCCCGCAGCGGAAGCGGACGGCGGCACACTGCAAAAGACCTGCCCCGACTGCCATGATGCGCAAGACGTGCCCTATGCAAAGGGCTTCACGGGAGACGCAACTATGCTGAATAAGCCGACGAGTACGATCGGAGACATCTCGGAAGAGGGGACGTACTACTTCACGACCGGGAATAAGTATCAGACGTTGGGCTTAAAGATCACGGAAGCGGGCACCTACACCCTCACCTTTGAGGAAGTGTGCGACTTGAGTGACGGACAGCTCGGACTCGTTGCACTGATGTTCGGAAAGGCTTATGCCTTGATGTTCTCCATGCCGACCAGCTGTGTGTATAACAAAACCGTATCTTCTGTGAAGAAGCAAGACCTTACGGACTATGCCGTAAAAGTCAACGAAAAGAATGTTGCAGTAACCAACGATATTTACGGAAATCTTGTCACACTTTCTTTCACCGTGACAGATGAGCAGCTCCAAGCTGGGGATTTGTACGTCACAATTCACCTCGGTGGATTTACGAATAATAATCATAGCTCTCCGTCGTCTGCCGACTCTCTGTCCCACTTGGTGACGGTCAAAAAGGACTGAAAATTCACGAAATTTGTCTTGACGACAAATTTCCGTGAGCGAACTTCGCCCATACATTCCCTTCTTCATTGAATTTTGG
>CANQOB010000015.1 GCA_947625385.1 uncultured Clostridia bacterium | reverse complement strand
CACGTCTTCGGTGGGTTTGTACTTGCCGTTCTCGTCGAGGGTGACGGGCGTCGTGCAGGCCTCATCGGTGAACCAACCCGTGCCGACTTCGGTGTCGTTCTCGGGGGTCGGGAGCAGGACGGGCACATTCTTGTTGTAGGACTGCGTATCCTGCATGAGTCCCGTCGTGGAATCCTTCACGGTGAAGGTGATGTTCACGTTCGCCTTGGTGAGCGTGCAATCGCTCTCGCCGATGCGGACGGTGAGCTCGTAGTACTCGGTGCCCTCTTCGAGATAGACGTCGAAGGTATAGTCGGAGCCGAGCGGGGCAAGGGTGTAGGTGCCCGTCTTTTCGCTCTCGCCGACCGTGTAGGTGATGCCGCCCTTGCCGTCGAGCACGACCGTGCCGCCTTCGACGGTGTAGCTGCCTTCGTAGCCGTCGGTGCTTACCCAAGAGCCGGAATCCTTCTTGAAGTTCGCAATGAGCTCGCCCGCGCTCGAATAAACAGAGAACGCATCCGACCCGCTCGCCTGGGAAGGTTCGAGGAGCTGACCGCCCGCAGTCTTGACCTGTACGTTGCCGTACGCTCTTCCGTTACAGATAAGAACGGTGAACGTGTTGTTCAAGACGAGCAATCTGTCCTTATTGCCGTTTCCGAGAGCCAAAGCCGTGGTGAAGGTGACGGCACCGTCAAACGTTCCCTTCGGTACGGTGATGTGAACGTCGCTCGTCAAATCGAAAGCGGCTCCGGACGAGCTAGAAGAATCGTTGATAACGAGGACAAGATTCGTGATATCGAAGGAGCCGTAATAGTACTGCTCATAGTTGTCGCGCTTAAAGACAACCCTGCCCGTGGTGGGGTCATAGCTTTGGAACGTACCCGTGAATTCGCCGGTGGTTTTGCCGAGCGGGTCGATCGTATAGCCGTCTGAGTTGCTACCACTGCTGCCGGAGCCGAAGATTTCTCTGCCGACCCAATCGCCGTAGACAGGCACTGCGTCTATCCACTTGCACCAGAGTTCGAGGTCGGCGTCCACAGCGGTGCCGTCCTTCCAAAGCTCGCCCTCCAAGTAGTTCTGCGAGGTGTACCAACCGTCCCAAACCTGCCCTTTGGTGTATCCCGGGTGATTCGGGTTGCCCGCCTCGCCTTCGCCGTACACGAACTCGCCGTCGGGAAGGTCGTTGCCGTAGTGGACGGTGATCGTGACCTTTTTGAGCCACTTTGCGTACAGTACGGTCGCCTCCGTGGGCGTGTACTTGCCGTCGTCGCCGAGAACGACGGGTTCTTGGTAAGCGCTGTCCGTGAACCAGCCGCGGAACACATAGTTGTCGTTTGTAGGGGTCGGAAGGACGATCGGGATGTTGACGTTGACGGTCTGCGCCTCCACCGGCGTCTGATCGCTCGTGAAGGTGATCTGCACCATCGGAAGGTCGTAGGAATAGGTCGCTTCGGCAAGGGTCACGCGGATATACTTCCCGTCCACATACACGTCGAGAGTCCAATCCTTGTCCTCCGCCACGGTGTAGGTGCCGACCTTGTCGCCGAACGTCGCTTTGCCGATGCCGTCGAGAAGGAGCGTGCTGCCCAGTCCGGCGGTATCCCCGCCCGTGAGGGTGTAAGTGCCCTCGTTGCCGTCGAGCCCGACCATGGTCGTGCCGTTAAAGCCCCAGCGCGCGATGATCTTGTCGCCCGAATGCACATACAGGATGTCTGTCTTGTAGCCGTCGGAGAGGTTGGAGATCTCTTCGCCGTCCATGTCGGTGAAGGTGACGCCGAAGTGCGGCGCTTCGCCGTTCGTAAGGTAGATGCCGAACGTCTCTTCCGCCTTGGCAAAGCGGATGACGCGGGTCTCTCCCGAATTCCAGTGCGCACCCGTCGCAGTCATGCCCTCGGCATAGGTCTCGGGCACGAGGATGAGAACTTCGCTGTAAGGTGTGCCGCGTGAGATGAACACGATGATACCCGTCGTCTTGTCGATGAAGGCATCAAACGTCGACGAATACCCGACGCGGAGGAAGGTGAGCTCTCCTGTTTCCTCATTGTACTCCGTCACGAGGAGATTCTGCGCGAACGGATAGGTAGCGCCGGTGACTGCATTCATGTTGCCGACTTCGTCGATGAAAATGATCTTGCCTTCGTCGCCGTTGTCGGTGGCGCCATTCTCCGGTCTTTCCCCATCATAGAGATAGAGTTTGAAGCTGCCCGAATAGATGGGCGGCTCGCCCCACTTCGCATAGATGTGGACGTCTGCCGTCATCTCCGCGGAAGTGACGTGCGTGTCGTCGTCCATCGTGCCCCACGCCTGTGCGAAGGTCGTGTCGTCGGTGAACCAGCCGTTGAAGCCGTGACCCGCATACATCGGGCGTTCGACCTCGGCGGTCTCGCCCTTGCCGTATTCGACGGTCTTAGCTTCCGTCGTCCCGGCGTTGTAGTGGATGGTGAGGGTGACCTTTTCGAGCCACTTCGCGTAGACCGTCGTGGAGGCGTCGGTCGGGACGATGTAGTAGTCGCCGTCGTCGTTCTTGGAGACCTCCTGCGAGCAGTCGCTGTCCGTGAACCAGCCGCGGAACACATGCGTGTCGCTTGTCGGGGTCGGAAGGACGATCTCGATGTTCTTGTTGACGGATTTGTCCGTCCATTCTGCCGCGATCGTCGCGTCGAGGTCGTCCACGTCGAGGGTGACGTTTACCATCACCTTCTCGGCGGTGTACGTCTTGGCGGCGAGGTCGAGCGTGACGGAGTAGTAGACCTTCGTCTCGCCCTCGGTGACAAAGACGTCGAAACTGTCGCCTGCCTCCGCCTTGGCGTAGCTGCCCTCATACTCGCCCCACTTGACCGCGCCCGCGCCGTCGAGTTTGAGCGTATCCGTACCCGCGCTGCCCTCCGCCTTGGTGTAGGCGCCGTAGTAGCTGTCGAGATCTTTCGTGCTGTCCGACTTGGCGCTGAAAGATTCTCCTGTCGCCGCGCGTGCGAGCACGACTTCTTCGGTGTCCTCGTTCGTGACAACGATCGTCTTGGAATCTTTGATGTCGGCAATCGCCAACGAAACGCCGAACGCGTCCTGAATGGTGATATTCGAATAAATCGCGTTGTCGTAGAGCAACACGTCTTTCTGCGTGCCGCCCTCCACCGTTGCGTTGAGGAACAGGGCATAATAGCCGTCGCCTCCGCCGTGTTTGGACGCCGCGGTGACGCCGTAGTACGCCGCAAACGTGTTCGTCTCCTGATATTTGCCGAACACATAGATGTCGTTTCCGAGATAGTTTCTGGTGGGACCATTGTAGTTGAATGCAATGATTCCGCTCGCTTCATCGAAGAAGAGGTAAATAATGCTATCGTTGCCCTTCTTCCCCGTGATGACCTGCGTGTTCGGGTCGTAACTATTGAGGCGGGCGCCGTTCACATCACTGACGTTGGAAGTGATCGCACCGTTATAGCTGATAGAGATCGTGTAAGACGACGAGCGGACGTTTGACGCGTTCCAGACTTCGGTGCCCTTGTAGTCGCCCATGTAGGCGGGAACAGGCGCCCATTCCGCATAGATCGGCGTGCCGTCTGCGCCCGCATCGAACGTCATCTCTGCCGGGATGTCGAGCTCACTGTCTCCCGTCTTTGCAAACCAGCGTTGAAGGACGCGGCCGGCTTCGGGGTCGTATTCGTTATTCACGAGCCCTTCGATGCGGGAATTGAGCAGCTCGTTGAGCTTCTCGACGATGAGATCTTCCTCGCTGCCGTACACCGTGACGGGAGCCTCGTCCCCCTCGCCTTCGAGATAGACGACGATGTGGAGTTTTTCCTCCCACTTCGCATAGAGATGTACCTCTGCCGTCGGCGTGTATTTCCCTTCACCGAGATCGACGGGCTGCGTGCAGTCCTCGTCGGTGAACCAACCTCTGAACAGGTAGACCTCCTCCTCTGCGGGCGTCGCCAAAGCGACGGGGATGTTCTTGTTGTACTGCACGTCGCCGTCGGTGCCGCCGAATCCTTTGTAATGGTAGTGCACGGTGACCATGATCTTGTCGAGCGCGGTATAGCTGCCGCTGCCCACCGTCGTCTCATAGTAGACGTCGCCGCCGTCCTCCGCGACGATGATACCGAGCTTGCCGCCGTCCAAAGCGGTATAGGTGCCGCTCTTGCCGTTCAGCGTGAGCGTGCCGAAGCCGGAGAGGAAGAGATCGCCCGTCTCCGCACCCTCGGGCGCCGTATAGGTGCCCTCGATGCCGTCGAGCACGACCATCTTGTCGCCGTGATAGCCGAAGCTTGCGAGGGTCTCCGTGCCCTTTTTCACATATACATAGCTGTTGTGATAGCATTCGTTCGCCGCGACGCTCTCTCCCGCGAGATCGGTGAAGGTCACGCCGAAGTGTGCGACGTCGTTCCGGACAAAGAAGGTGTGCGTCGCGCCCGCCTGCGTTGCATAGCTTGCCGCGATCGAATAGTCGAAGATGCTCTCGCCCCAAGCGGAGATCTTCCAGTTCGTGCGGAGCGCGGTGTCGTCCGTCATGTCGTCCGCGGGAATGAGAACGCTGAACTTACTAAGCGCAGTGCCGCTGTTCGCCATGATGACGTAGCCCGTCTCCATGTTGACGTAACCCTTGACGATCTTTTTGGACTCGGGGACGTCGGGCGTGAATTCTCTGCCGTCGTCGCCGTCCGCCCACGAGCCGTCGATGAACTCGATCTCGATCTCGCCCGTTGCGGGGTCCACCATGCGGAAGGTGATCTTTGTGCCCACCGTGAAGGGAGCAGCCGCGCCCTCGCCGCTGCTGTTAGCATCGAGCGTGAGCCTTGCCGCCGTCCACGAGGTAGAGAGCAAATTGGCGCCGTTGAGGTGTTCGCCGTCCTCGCCGATGTCGATCTCGACGCTGCCGTATGTCTTGTTGTCATAGGGCGCCTCTTTCTTGGGAGAGGTGAGCGTCACTTCGCCGTAGACGGAGGAATAGGTCACGCTGCCGCCGTGGTTGTAGTCGGCGACCGTCTCGTCTCCCTTTGTCCACGTCTTGCTGTCGTTGAGGGCGGGAATGTCCACCGTCTCGGTGCCCTCGTCGTTCTCCGTGCAGTCATGCTTTGCTTTCCCTTTTTCGGTGAGGGTAGGGTCCTTCGTGATCGTCCACGCGCCGTAGGTGTGCCCCGTCGCCTCGACGGGCACGGTCACATCGCCGTATTCGGACGTGTAGACGTCGGAACCGGGAGTTGCATGCCCTGCGGGCGTGCTTCTGTCGTCGTCCCTCGTCCACGTCTTGCTGTCGTTGAGGGCGGGAATGTCCACCGTCTCGGTGCCCTCGTCGTTCTCCGTGCAGTCATGCTTTGCCTGCCCTTGTTCGGTGAGGGTAGGGTCCTTCGTGATCGTCCACGCGCCGTAGGTGTGCCCCGTTGCCTCGACGGGCACGGTCACATCGCCGTATTCGGACGTGTAGACGTCGGAACCGGGGGTCCCATGCCCTGCGGGCGTGCTCTTTTGGGCGTCTTTTGTCCAGACGGTCGTATCGGTCAATGCAGGGAGGTCTTTCGTGTCCACGCCGTCGTCGTTTGCCGTGCATTTTCTCTGCGCCTTGCCGCCCGCTTCGAGCGTAGGCTCTTGGGTGATCGTCCACGCACCGTAAGTGTGCGTGTGTTCGCTCTCCTCGGGAGCGCACGCCGCGAACACACAGAGTGCGGCGAACGAGCACACGAGGGCAACCAGCACCGACAATTTGCCTTTTTTCATCTTTCTTCTCCTTTTGATATTTTTATCGTTACGGCTAATTTCTCACACTTTCCCGTGCCGCGAAACCTCCGCTGCGATCGTGTTTGCCCCTTTTCGGGGTCTTATGATGTGAATGTGAACCCGGAGGTCGTATTGCTCCATGCGACATCCGCCGTGCGGGACGTTCCGTCCGCAAACGTGAGGGTGTACGAGTTGCCATCCTTCACGGCGGTGACGACCTCGCCCATGGAGACTGCCGACTTGGCATAGACGTAGACGGTCTGCCCGCCGGTGACGAACTCATAGAGCGCGCCGTCCTTGCCCGCCGCGACGCGGCGCTGTCCCGTCGTGAAGTAATCCGCGGTGCGGAGAGCGCCTTCGAAGCGGACTTCGAGCAGCCCGGGGGCGAGCATCTTGCCCGTTGCCGTCAGCAGCGCGCCGTCCTGTCCGTATGCCTTAACTGCAAACGAATTGTCCTCGTAGATCGTGGCAACGCCCATGTAGGTCACGCCGGAAACGGAGATATATGCTCTGCCCGATTTGTCGACGGTAAACGACAGCGACGGCGAAAGCACCCCCGAGGGATAGGCGCCCACGACGGGGTTCCCGTCATAGATCTCGCTCATCACCTGCACCGCATAGTAGGATTCGACCGCCTTGCCGCCCACGTTCACGGTGACTTTGAACTGATAAAATCCCGCCTTGCCGAAGTTGACCGCAGAAGTGTCCACATAGGAAGATTTTGCGGAATCCGAGACCTCGCCGTTCGCGGTGACGATGGTGATGCCCGAAAGAAGCTGGTTCTTTGCGTTGGCGGAAGCGCCCGAGACCATCGTCGTCGACACGGTGACGATGGCGCCGTCGGTGATGATGGTGTTGACGAACGGGTCACCCGCAAGTCCGTTTGAGGATTTGACCGTCAGCACGTTCAGAAGGGGCGAGATGTAGAACGCCGCCGCCGAACCGAACTTGGAAGCGGGGTCGGCGTCACGGAAGGAGACGGCGATCTCGCCGTTTTTCGCCGTGTACGCAATGTCCACGGTGGACGTGCCGCCGAAGAATCTCCCCGTCCCGTAACCGTCCAAGAAGAACCACTGCTCTCCGCGGTAGTATTTCCCGAAGTAGGCGTCCCTTTCGAGAGTCGTGAAGGTGTTATGCTCCACGTCGAGCGCGAATTTGTAGGAGCACGGCGCGGCAATGCCGTCGCCCGCCTCGCTCGCATAGAAGAACAGGATGTCCCCCGGGAGCACGCCGCCGTTTCTCATCGAGGAGACTTCGTAGGAAGTCAGGCGCAGAATGAGCGAATTGCCCTTGTAGACGCTGTACTGTCCGCCGCTTGCCGCGACGATTCTGCCCTGCTCGCCGTCGATGGAGCCCGTAAACGTCTTGCCCTCATAGGGCGCAACGTTCTCGTTGCGGTCGATCTTGCCCGTCGAGTATCCCTCCATGGTGAATGCGTACGTCTTGCCGTCGAAGAGGAGGGAAGAGGAGGAACCCGTCTTGTGGGAGAAGGATTCGTCAAAGACGACCTCGCCCCACTTCACTTCGTAAATCGTGTCGCCCGAAGTGTGGAGCACGAGCCCGATATACAGCCCGTACCACTTCTCGGAGCCGTCCTCCTTGGAAGTGATGCGGAAGGTGTTGAGAGAATAGTTGCCGGATGTGTCCGTTTCGAGGACGTGCTTTGCGCCGTAGTTGATGACGACGGTCTCGTTGAGCGTCCAGAGAGTCTCGGAGAAATAGATGAGCGGACGCATGTAGTCGGAAAATCCGAGACGGTTGCGGTTGTCCACGTCGAGCACGATGATGCCGTCGTCAAAGTGCAGCGTGTACTCCGTTCCCGTGCTCCCCGAGCCCGTCCTGATGAACATGGTGTGCTCGTCGACGCCCGTCACGGAGAACGCCTTGATGCCGTTGAACTCGATCTCGCCGTTCTGCGTGATGACGAGGTCACCAAGCTGCGAAGTCTCGGCGATCGCCATGGCGCCGCCCGCATAGAGATCGTAATCGTCGCCGCCCTCGGTGTAGCCCCAGTCGCCTTCGCCGTAATCCTCGCTGTCGTCCTCTTCCTCTTCGGGAATGGTGCGCAGCAGCGTCTTGTACCTGCCGACCATTTCGTCCGAATAGACGACGACGCGCGAAGTCGCCGTGAGCCCGCGGTATTCTATGGAGACCTCATAGATGCCGGGCTTGAAGGTATCCACCTTGCCCGAGATCATCTCGTTTGTGACCTCGACCGGCGTCCCGCCGTCCGTGATGGAAAAGAGGTCCCTCGTGTAGAGCGTTGCGCCCGTGAAGGCGACGCGGTCGACCGCCTCGACTTTGAGATCGGACTTGATGCGCACCGTGAAGGAGATCTCCACGGGTTCCCGCTCGGCGCCGAACACGTAGACGGCGACCGTCACGGTCTGATCTTCGAGGGATGTAAAGTCGATGGATGTCTTGACCTCCGCATAGACGCAGGTGATGTCCACGTCCTCTTTGCGGTCGGTAAAGGCGGTGTTGATGCCGTTGACGACGAGCGTGAGATTTTTGAAGGGATTGTAGCTCGCCGTGCCCTTTTCGAGCTCGACGACGTCCTGTTTCACGCCGAGGCTGTATTCCGCCGAACGGACGATGTACTTGATCGTCTTGGAATACTCGGTCACAGGCCACCCGCCGCTGAGCGTCGGCTTTTTATCTCCGTAGGGAATGGTGAGGGTGACGGAAAATTCCCCTTCCTCGCTGAAATCCGCTTCGGAGAGGTCGAAGTAGGAATCGGGGATATTGACGTAGCGCGCGCCGTTGATGATGACGACGAAATCCTCTGCGAAAGGATACGTCCTCTTGTCCGTGCCGACGCGCACCGTAACGGTGTCCGCATGCGCGTAGTCGATGATGACCCCCCGCCTGACCGTGACGGTCGCCGTCGCCGTCTTTCCGCCGTAACGGAGCACGATCGGGTTCTCCCCTTCCGAGGAATAGTCGATCGTCCCCTCGATCATGTCGATGGTGACGGGAATCGTCTCTTTGCCGTATGTGACGGTGAAGAGCGAGGTGAGGTCGATCTCCGCGGCGTTGGGATAGGTGACGACGTCGCGCGCCGTGATCGCGATCTCCCGCGCCTCTGCGATCTTCACGCGGGCGCGTTCGGTCGCGGTAAATCCCGCAAAGGTGTACGAGCAGACGATCTCGACCTCGTCCCCCTCCCCCGCATTTGCGAGCGCGGAGGCGTCGATGGCGTCTGCGGGCAGCTCGGTCGCGGCGCCGTCCACATAGAGGGAGAAGAGCACCGCGGGGTCGAAGCCGTCCTTTTCGTTGACGGGCAGTTCATACAGCGCGTAGGAGAGCACGATCTCCACGTCGTGATCGGGTACGACGTGCACCGTGAGCGTCTCGCGGCAGTCGCCGATGGAGACGGTGTAAGTGTAATCCCCCGCTTCCGCCTTGACGTCGGAAGTCACCATGGCGTCGTCGATATTCACGCGCATTCCGTCCACTTCGGCGCGGAAGAGCGCTTTGAAGTTATATCCCGCCACCTCGGCGGCTTTGAGGGTGATCTCCGCTGCGGAGAGCGTGAGGGCGTAGTCCGCATACACGACGGTCACATCCGCGCTCGCCGTTTGATTTTCATAAGTGCAAGTGACTTTGTAGGTCCCCGGCGTCTCGATCACTGCCGAGTCGTCGATGAAGGACGGCTGTACCACGATGGCGATTCCGTCCACCGTCACCGAAAACAGCGAGGTATAGTCATAGATGGATACCTCGGTATCCTTGATCTGTACGCTGCTTTTGAGCGCGGTCACGACGACGTCCTTTTCCGCCGGCGCCGCGGGGGCGCAGGCGGAAAGCACGAGAGCAAGCAAGACGCACAGAATCCCCAATTTTTTCATCGGGCGTTTCATGTGCTTGCCTCCTGTTTTTTATCTCTTGTCGAGCGTCCAGTCGCCGATCTTATGAATCTTGATGGAGATATTCAGCGTGTTGTTGTTTTCGAAGCTGATGATGAGCCCGGCAGTCTGGTTGAGGTAGGAGCCGAAGTAATTGCCGTTGGTCCCCCAACCCGAGTTGTTGGCGCTGTACACGAACCCGTACTGCGCCAATTTGGTCGCGAGCGGGCTGTCCTTTCCGATGATCTCTTGGATGTTGACGGGACGGTCGTTGCTGTCCACGTTGTCGGGATAGTCCATGCGGAAGAATTCGGTGTTGATGCAGACCACATCCACATACCGGTCGACGACCGTGTGGTCTTCATCCTTGTAATAGGTCGTATAATCGTAGAACGGTCCGTAGATGACGTCACCGAAGATCTCCATGAGCACCGTGGGCGGAGGAAGCAGGTCGTACGCATCGGCGCCGAAGATCTCCTTCATCGCCTGCGCGCAGTTGTAGTTGTTGTCCTCTTCGTCGCCGTGCCCGGGATAGTAGTAGCGCATCGCGTATTTGTCCCACGTATCCTTGTACTCTCTCGGATAGTAGTACTCGCTCGTGAAGCGGTTTGCGTCGAGCGTGGTCGACTCGAAGTGGGAATAGGTCGTCGTGATGTAGCCGATATAGTTGCCCAAGATATCGTAAGGGAACTCCGTCTTGGTGATGTTTCCGTCCCCGTCCACATAGATGGTGAGCGTCTTGAAGGAAGCCGGCGCGCCGTCTTCGGCATAGTCGTGCATCGAGATCTGCATCGCCATGTCCGCGGTGATAGAGGTATCGCGCAGCACGAACTTATAGGTCGCGACGAGATGCCCGCTGACCAGCTCTTCGTTCATGCCGCCGTAGGCAAACAGATTGGGCGAGAACTCCCACTGCGGGGTCACCTTGGCGAACATGTCGCCCGTGATGCGGCGGTCGCCGACGAGATATTTGAACCGCTCGCCGTCCACCTCCACGCCCCAAACGGGATGGCTGGTGAATTCTTCGAAATAGCCGTCGTACTGGCGGTAGCCGTCGTAGTCGATGCGATAGGGATTGGTATCGTAGCTCGTATACGCGGTCGTATTTTGCAGGAGAATGATGTCATCCGTCACCCTGCCGACGACGCCCACCGTGCCCGTCGCGGAATCGTGGGAATAATACCCGGAGACGGAAGCCGCGGGAACGGCGTTGGCGACCGTCGAGACGGAGGAGAGGGATTCGTACTCGCCTTCGTCGGGAACGGGGACGGAGACGTCGTGCTGGACGGAGGTAAAGGTGTAATTCTTTGCGCTCTTCATCTTGGAGATCGCTTGGGTGAGCAGGTCGACGTGATCGGGCGCTTCGAAGGGCGCGGGCGAGGGAACGACCGTCGTGCCGACGTCCTTGATCGCAAGCTCGACCGTGGAATATTTCGTCTGCAAAACGCTGCCGTTCTCATCCACATTGGACTGCGCCACGGTGGTGCCGTAGAACGTCGTGATGTGCCCGTCCTCGATTTTGAGATACACGTTCGCAAACGTTTCCTCGGTGGTGAGAAGAGGCGTCATGGAGACCGCAAGATAGGTGAGAAGCAATGCGTCGGCGGTATATTCTTCGTTCTCCTTGGGTTTGAGGTCGGCGTTGTAGCGATACACGTCGTTGGTCTTATCGTGTATAAACTTGTTGGTGATGTCCGCCCCGAGCCCGCTGAAATGGTTCCAGAGATGATTGTCATCCCAATAGAAGGGTGTGCTGTCGTAATCCGTCTCGCTGACCGTCTCGAGCTCGTTCTGCAAATTGATGTATTGGCGCAGGAGCGGGTGCTTGCCGGAGGACTGCTCCGCCTCGCCGCGTTGGTAGTTGGAGGTGACGACGTCCCCCGCGAGATCTTCCTCGAACTCGGGGACCATGCTCCATTCGCCGTACCACTTGGTGCCGCCCGCGTCGTCGCCGTCCGCGATGCCGTCCATCATGACTTTGGAATTGTAGACGGTGGTGCTGCTATTGACGTCGTTTTCGTTGTCGATGTAGATGTCGGTGATCGTCCCCTCGAAGGTGATGTTATAGCCCGAGACTTCCTCGATCAGCTCCGCCGTGAGATCGTCGAGCTGTCCTTCGACCGCGGGACGGACGGTGAACGCCTTGGACGCCGTCTTGCTCGTGTCCGCATTCGCCGTTGCCGTGACGGTCACGACGATATCGGTCATGACGACCGCATCGTCGAGCACGGAGACGACGTTGGTATTGCTCACCGTGAGGATGTCCGAGTTATCCACCGACCAAGTATAGCCCGTGTCCGTCGTACCCGTGACGGTGACCGTAAGCGTGACGGTCGTCCCCTTGGAGATCACGGACGGCGCGTCGCCGATCGTGATACCGACCTCTTGGACCTCGCTGCCGGGGTCGTTGGGGTTGCCGGGGTCGTTGGGGTTGCCGCCGTTGTCGGCGGGGGCGCATGCCGCGGCTCCGAGGAACAGGATCCCGGCAAGAGCGAGTGTGAAAATGCCCGAAAACAACTTGTTGATCTTCGACTTTTTCATGTTGGTTACCTTCCTTTTATTGATTTCTTTTCTTTATCCCTGTATCCACTTCCACACATAGATGTAGAAGTCTTGATCCCTGTCTGTGACGGCGACGCCGAGCGTGCCGTTCGTGTATTGGTATTCCACCGTCTCGGTGAAGCCGCATTCATTGACAAGATACTGCCCCACCGCATCCATCGAACTCGTGATGGTGTAGTCCTCGTCGAGAGGAACGTCATAGAAGAACGCGAGACATTCGTACATGCGGGGCGAGGACGAACCGCTCTCCGTCTTGGGGCGGTATACGTCGTCCGTGACAAACCCGTACGTGTCGCCGAGCGCTGCGCCGAAGAAGGGCACCTCGACGCCCTCTCCGAACGTCTCGGTAAAGAGCTCCGTCAAGGGCTGTCTGTCCTCCGCGGATTCCCCCGCGATGTGGCGGATGAAGCCGTCCCACGAAGCGGGGACTTCACGGAGCTTGAACTCCACCGGCGTGTCCACGGAAGCCGTATCGTAATCGGAATAGTTGATAAAGACGACTCCGCGGATGATCATGCCCATGTCGTAGCCGAAGCCCGTGCCGACGATCTCGTTCGTCTCGTCGTCGACGGTGACGAAGGGAAGAATTGTTCCGAGCTCCGTCGAGAGCGCCGCCGCGTACAGCCCGTACAGCGCCTCGTCCGTGCCGACGCCGAAGTAAAATTCCCGTGCGACATTGACCATCGAAGGGTGGACATAGTAGTCCGTCGTGCCCTCCCCCGTGCTCTGCGAATGATAGAAGATATCCGCGGAGAAGTTGAACCCGGGTTTCATCTCGTCTATCGACGCATGATAGGCGCGGGACGCCTCATAGACCGCGTCCTCGGCGGTCTCCCCCCCGTCGGTGCGGTAGAATTCGTTGACGAGCCCGTCGCCCACCTTCTTATAGCCGTATTCGCTGACGTAGGGGACGCCGTTGCTCACCAAGTCCTCCCGATAGTATACGAGGTCGGGCGTGACCGTCTCGACATAGTGCATCTCGGCGGCTTCGGGCGCATAATAGGTGTACATATCGTTGGTATAGTCGAGCGTGTAGCTCGTATGCGCCTTCATCTTGTCGATCGCGGTCTGCAATCTGTCGTGGAAATCCTCGTGCTCGAACTTCTGCACCTTGGGGACTGTGACATTTTCATAGTTGAGCGTGGTCGTGAGCGTGAGGCGCGCCTCGTAATTGCTTTGCAGCGAGTAGTCCGGGTTGCTCTCCGAACGGAATCCGATGATCTCGTCGCCCAAAATGAGCAGAGAGAGGTTTTTCGCGTCGAATTCGTAGGGATTGGCGGAGGAGACCATGCGCTCGATGAGGGTGTCGTCCGTGCCCTTGGGCTGATATACCCATTCGAACGTATCCTCGTCAAAGACAAAGTCCTCGGCTTTGAGCCCCTCGAAATTGTTGTACAGTCCCCCTTCCGCCCACGGGATGCGGTTGCCGCGCGAATCCGTCATGGGATAGTAGGTCTCCTCGTTCATGAGGCTGAGATACGCCTCGTTGACGAACCCGTTCACATTTTTGGCGTACATATCGCGGACATACCCCGTCGCGCTGTCCTCGTACTCGGAGTACCAATATTCGCCGTCCATCGCCGTTTTGACGGTGACGCTCGTCTGCTCTTCGAGGGTGGGGAAGAGCCCCAGCGAATAGAGGTCGATGTTCATCGTGCCGCTGAATTCGACGGTCGTGTGCGAGGCAGCCTCGTCGAGCATCGCCTGCGTGAGCGTCGTCCTTGCGACGACGGTGAGCCCGAACTCCGCGTATTTGGAGGTATCGGCATTGCTCGTGGCGCGCACCGTCGCATCGCGGTCGACGGACACCTCCTTTGCGGTGACGAGCCCCGTCCCGTCGACGGAGATGTAATCTCCCCCGTCAACGACCGACCATTTCACGGTGCGGTCGGACGCATCGCCCGAGACGGATGCGGTGAGCTTGACCGTCTTGCCGCTGAAAACCTCGTCCTTGCCGGAGATCCTGACGGAGACAGGCGTGGGCGCCTTCTGCCCGCAGACGCAGTTGCCGCCGCTGAAATCGTGCGCGCTCTTGCCCGCGGGGTCGGCTTCGCCGTCGTCGGGACAGACCTTCCAGTGCCCTTCCTCGTCATATCTCCATTCCGTATAATCGTGCGTATGGGGCTGCCCGGGGTCCGGGTCCTCCGGAGCGCATGCCGCCGCGAATGCAAAGCTCGCAGTGAGGACAAGCGCCGTGAGAATATGCAATATCTTCTTCATATCTGTCTCCTTTGGGTGTTCGTGTGCGCCTTGCGGCGCTGTTCGTCTTATTTGTTTGCGGACTTTTTGCGCCGTATGAGGAGGACGGCGACCACGGCGCCGATGACGACCGCCGCCGATGCGACCGCGATGCCCGCGATGGCGCCCGCGCTCAGTCCCCCTTCGCCGCCTTGGACGCCCGGCGTATCGCCGCCGCCCTGCCCGTAGTTCTCGTACGAGCTCATGAGCGAATTGTATCTGCCGAGAATGAGCACGCTTCTGTCGTCGACGGAGAGAGATTCGATCGCCGCCGTCGCCGCGTCCAACTTCTCCTTGCATGCCGCCGTTCCGTCATAGACTTCGGGCAATCCGTCGAGCAGCGCCTGCACGAGGCGCACCGCCTTCGGCGCATTTTCGACCTTGATGCGCGCGATTCTTTCGTTCGCCGCCGTCACTTTCGCCGCCAGCTCATCCCACCGCGCTCTGTCGATGCCGAACTCGGTCGGGTCCTGTTTGGTCGCGTTGAGCGCGGCGACGGCTTCCGAGATCAGCCGTTCGTCCGCCATCGTGACCGTTTCGATTGAAGCTACGCGCTCGGCGAGCGTGAGGAACTGCTTCATGCTCTGCTCCATCGCAACATAGGTACTGCGCGGCGCGTCCTCCACCCTGCCGAAGTAGACGAGATAGACAACGGAGTCGTACCCCGAGAGGTCGGCATTGGCGGGGAGCACCATCGTGATGGGTGCGCGCTTGCCGAGCAACCCGATGAAGTTGAAATAGTACTTTTCGAACCCGTTGAGACTGTACCGGTTCTGCAAGATCTCGTATCCGGGGTCGCCCTCGCTGAGCGTATAGAGCCCATAGACGTAGTTGATGTCGTCGCTCTCCAAAGCGGGCGCCGTGACGGAGCGGAATTCCACCGTTTTGAGCCCCGTGTAGTTATAGAACGCATGGTCGCCGATATATTCGAGAGAGTCGGGCAAAACGATCGTCGAGATGTTCTTGTTCTCGTTGCCCGCATAGTCGTCCACGCGGTACGTCCCCTCTTCGACGATGAGCGAATCGAGCTGTTTTGCGGCGGGTACGGAGGCGAGCATGCGCTTTCCGTTGGAGAGACGGGTGTACAGGACGCCGTCCTTCACGCTCGCATAGCCGTTGATGTCCGCGGTCGCATTGCCGTCCCCGTCCGTGAATGCGGTGAGCTTCTCGCAACCGTAGAAGGCGAGCGCCCCGATCTCTTTGACGGAGGGATAGATCTTGAAGGACGTCATGCTGACGTTGCCCTCGAAGGCGGAGATCCCGATGCTTTCGAGCTTGGGCGCGTCGAAGGAGAGCACCGTCGGATATACCTCGCCGTTATAATTTGAGCGGTTGACTTTATAGAACGCGTATCCTCCCAGCGTTCTGAGGTTGGGCGCGGAGATCTCTCCCGTCACCATGCTGCCCGCGAACGCGCCCAGACCGATCTCTTCGGCGGAGGACAGGTCGATGTGTTCGAGCGTGTGGATGACGATCGTCCCCGAGGACGAGGAGCCCGTCAGCATGCCGAACACATAGTTCGACATGAACGCCGCAACGCCGATGGTCTTGACCTTGCCGAGGTCGATGTCCCCCAAGACGGAACAGCCCAAAAAGGCGCATTCGCCGATGCGGGTCACGTCGTCGGGGAGGACGACCTCTTCGAGCGCAAGGCAGTAGGCAAAGGCAAACGGCGGAAGTTCCCCGATGCCCGCGGGAATCGTGACGGAGAGCAGGTTTTCGCAGCCGAGGAACGCGCCTTCCCCGAGCGATCTCAGAGAATCGGGGAGCACGATCTCGGTGAACGCCGCCCCTCTGCCGCCCTCGGTCGCGCGGGAGAACGCACCCTCGCCGATGGACACGGCAACGGGAATGTTCACGGTGCGCAGGGACGAACAGTCCGCAAAGGCATTGTCGCCGATGTCGGTCGTATTCGTGAGGTTGGCTTCCGTGAGGGAAGTACAGTCGAGAAAGCACTCCGATTCGACGATTCCGTCGATCTTGGAGAGGTCGATGGTTTCGAGTTTCGTGTCATGGGCAAAGCAACCTGCGCCGAAGTGAACGCCGCCCTCTGCCGGCATATTGACCGTATGCAGGGAAGCGCAGCTTTGGAACGCATCGGGCTCGAATTTCGCCTTCGCGCCGACCGTGACCGTTTCGAGCGCCGCTTCGAGGAATGCGCCCTCGCCGTAGACCGCATTCGCGGCGACCGTGACGGCTTTGAGCCCAGTCCGCGCAAACGCATACGCGTCCACGGCGGTCGCCTTGTCGAGATTGACCGATGTGAGCGCGGTGCAGCCTTCGAACGCGTGTGCGCCGATGCGCGAGATGTCCGGAGAGAGCTTGACGCTCGCAAGAGCTTCGCAGCCCGCAAAGGCGTAGCTGCCGATGTTCGTCACCGAGCGAAGGTCTACCTCCGTGACGTTGGTGCCGCTGAATGCGCCGCTCGCGATCGCCGTGTATCCGTCGAGCACGAGAGCTTGGGCGGGGTCTTGTACGTTAGGCACCGCAAGGACGACGGTGGTGCCGTCCTTGGTGACGAGAAGCTTCCCGTCGCCCCCGGCGGCGTATAGCGTGCTGCCGTCTGCCGAGAATTTGGAGACGTTCGTCCCCTTCAACACGTTGGCGGACGCCTGCGAAAGCCTTGTCTCGGCTTGGAAGATCACTTCCGTCAGCTCGGGGCAGTCGGAGAACACGCCCTCTCCGAAGGCAAACGCGCCGTTGGGGAGCGTCACCGACGAGAGGTTCGGGCAATTCGCGAAGGCGAAGTCGCCGACGGTATTGAGACTGCTGTGCAAGGCCGCGCTGACGAGGTCTTTGCATTCCGCAAAGGCGCGGACGGGCACGACGTTGGTCTCATAGATGTCTACGGAGGCGAGCCCGCTGCCGCAGAACATCTCTTCGGACAGTTTGGTGTTTTCGGCGAGCACCGCCTGCGCCAAAGAGGTGCAATTCGCAAAGGCGCGTGCGCCCGTGTTGCGAAGGGCGGTGAGGTCGATATATTTGAGAGAGGTACAGCCTTCGAACGCAGAGTCGCCGATGGCATACGTGATGCCGAGATCGACCGTCCCCTCGTGTCCGCCGACCGTCGTGCCGAGCTTCGCGCATTTGAAGAAGGCGTTCCTGCCGATGACCTCGACGTCTCCGAGGTTGATTTTTTCGAGCTTCGCGTCCTCATAGAAGGCAAATTCGCGGATGAATTTGATGCTCGAAGGGAGCTCCACTTCGGTGAGTTCCGTGCAGTTGTAGAACGCGTATTTTTGAATCTGTTCGACGCCCTCGGGGACCTTCACCGAGCGGACGCTCTCGTTGACGGCGGGAATCTTGTTCGCATCGAAGTCGTCCTCGGGAAGTTCCTTGCCGTAATCGTAGTCCGTCGTATAGAGGCTGAATGCAAAGGAGCCGATGTAGAGGATGCCCTCGTCGTCGGGGATGACCACGTCGCCCCCCCGCCCTTTATAGGCGACAAGGGTGCGGGTATCGTCGATGACGAATTCGCTGTTGACGGTGACGCGGACGCTTGCGCGGATGTTGGAACCCGCCGCGCGGAGCGTGATCGTCGCCGAGCCGCGCTTCATCGCCACGACGATGCCGTTTTGGTCGACATCGGCAACGTCGGGATTGCTCGATTCGTAGGTGAGTTCATAGCGGTCCGCGACATACCACGGGTCGAGGTCGTAGTAGAGCCGGAAGGATTCCCCGGGGTAACAGCTGACGCCGCCCGGCAGGCTCGAAAGGAACGTGCGCGAGCCCGTCGTGCCGATATTGCTCGTATCGAGCCCCGCGGTCTGCCCCGCGCGGGCATGGGCGTGCACCGCTTCGAGGTAGGCGAACCGCAGAGAACGGAGCGCTTCGCCGTTCACGTCCGGGACGTCGTTCTTCGAGACGGGCTCCGCAAGATAGGCGTCCTCATCGAGCGTGTAAGACGCCGCCCGTGCGGAGACGGAGACGATGATGCTCGCCTGTTTGCCCATCATGGGGTCGCGGACGGTGACCGTCGTTCTGCCCGGTGCGATTCCGAGCACCTGCCCCTCCTGTACGGTCGCAACATTTTCGTTATCCGACGTCCAGTTGAGATATTTGAGATAGTCTTTGCCCTCGTCCACGGTGGAATCCGTCGTGGAGAGATACTGCGTGAGGTCGACGATCTCGCCGACTTCGAGGGAATGCGTCGCCTTCCTCGAACTGTCGGGCGCCCCCGTGCGGGTGAACTGGAAGTCCCCGCCCGTCCCCGGGAGCGTGCAGATATATACGTTCTGGTTGAGGGCGTAGTC
This sequence comes from uncultured Clostridia bacterium, assembly GCA_947625385.1. GTDB lineage: Bacteria > Bacillota > Clostridia > Christensenellales > Borkfalkiaceae > Gallimonas. The sequence continues at coordinate 19,812 of CANQOB010000015.1, read as the reverse complement.
GTCCACGAGAATGCCGATGCCGTTCGAGACCAGTTCGTCGAAGCGGACGTCCTCGAGGAGATCGGTGATCTCGATGCGCACCGTGGACGCCTCGCCTTTTTCGCCGTACACCGGGATGGGATTGTCCGTAAGATAGGAGATGGACGGGTTGTTGATGCTGGACGAGGTGAAGATGAAGGGCGCGACGGACATGACGTTCTGGTTGTCGGAGACCGTCAGATTGAGATAATAGCGGTCCTTTTTGAGCGTGCGGTCGTACTCTTTCTCGTAGGTCGTCGATTCGATGATGGGCGCCTCGTTGTCGAGCGTAAAGTTGAAGGTGAATGTGTTGCGCACATTCGTGAGCGCCCCGTCGCGCTTGTAATCGAGGAGACCCTTCATCGTGAACTCATAGGTGTGGTTGTTCACAAATCCCTGTTCGAGCGCGTTGATGCGCAGCATCTCATAGTTGGGGATGGGTCCGCCGCCCTGCGAGAACGCCTTGCGCGCGTTCGTGAGCCCGTATTCATAGACGACCTCCCCCGTCACCTTGTCGGTGATGGTATAGGACATCGTTTTGCAGTTGCGGAGAAGCCCCGCATAGACGACGCTGATGCCGTCCACCGTGCCGCGCACATCGGAGATGGCGGCGTGCTCCTCGGTGGCGGGAATCTCGTCGTACTTGGAGGTGTCGATATCATAGAGATAGGTGCCGAGCGCGACGAGATAGTTGTAGAGATAGGAGCCGTAGGGCGTCGTCGCGTAGTAATCGGCTTTGAGTTTGTCCTCATCGTCGATGGACGCGTCGTGCGCCTCGGATTCCACCTCGTAGTAGGTCTTGTCGAAGATGGGCGCCTGCGTCCAGTCGCCGTAGAAGGCGAGAAAGGGAACATTGAGGTCGACCGCGGTCTCCCCCGCCGCCTCGAGTTTGACGAATCCCTCGACATACATGCCGTAAGGGAAGAGGTCGTCGATGAGATCTTTATCCGCCTGCGTGAGCGTATAGACGAGTTTGAGTTTCACCGTCGCGTTCGCGGGAACGGTGAGCCTGTCTCCCGCAAGGGAGCCGCCGCCCTCCGCGATCTGCGCGGTGTAGCTGCCCGCAAGCTGCTGCCCCGTCTCCGCGACATGCTTGTTGTCCGAGGTCGAGACGGTCTCCGTCATGCCGAACAGGGAGAGGTCGTACGTCTCTGCCTTGCCCGAGACGTTGACGACGTTAAACTCCATCTCGTACACGCCCGTTCTGTCCGGGTCGTCGAAGAGCTCTATCTTGGAGCGGTCGATGCCGTCCACCGTGAGGTAGGATTCGGCATGGACGACGTTATAGAGGCTCGCAAGCCCCGCGCCCTGTTTGCGCGGCGAATAGGGAATCCCCTCCTCGTTGAGGATGATGCCCGCCGTGGACATGAGCATCTGGTTGGCGAGGTCGGAGATCTGTTTCCACGAATACTCGCTGTAACGCGGCTGTTCTTTGAGGAATTGGCGGATCAGCACGACCATGCCGCAAAGGTTGGGCGTCGCCATCGAAGTCCCGCTGATCTCGTCGAATCCGCCGCCCGGCACGGAGGACGTGATGTTGCCGCCGTGCGCCGTGATCTCGGGTTTGAGGGTGAGGTCGGGAAGCGGTCCCCAGCTCGAAAAGTCGGACATGAAGGGACCCGCCTGCTGGTGATAGGAAAGTTTCAGCGTGCCGACGTCGCGCTGCGCCATTTGCACGCCCGCGGTGCGGGAGATGGAAACGGTCGGGATATGGTCGCTCTTGCCCATCGACATGAGGATATCGCCCTCGATGTTGTTGTAGATGATGCACGCGAGCGCGCCCGCACGCTTGGCTTGGAGCGCCTTGTCCTCGAAGGTAGTGTTCCCGCGGCGGACGAGGGCGACTCTGCCTTCGACGAGGCTGTCCCCGTTTTCGTCGACAAGCGTCGTATAGTTGACGCGCAGCCCGTCCCCGGGGACGGTGACATATTCGATCGTGTGCTCTTCATCGAGCCCCCAGCCCTTCTGAGCATAGATCTCCTTGAAGAAATCGTTGGGAAGCCCCGCCATGTTGTTGGATTCGTCGAAGAACACGACTTGTTCGCCGTTTGCGACGAGGTATTTGCTCTTGGTGCCGCTGATGGAGGCGACGGAGAGCGCCGTCTCGTAGGTCGAGGGAGAGCCGACCGTGCCCGAATCGGGGTTGGTCACGAAGTTGGTGTTGCCCTGTTCGCCGCCGTAGCTTGCGCTGTAACTGTTGCTCGCCGCGGTGAGCAGGCTCACGCCGCTCTCGCCGATCTTGTCGTAAACGTCGTTGATGACGTCTCCGTCAGGCTCGCGCGCAAATCCGCAGGAGGAGCCCAGAGAGAGGTTGATCGCATCGACGTTGAGGCGCACGGCGTCCTCGAGCGCGGCAAGGATGTCGTCGGTATCCGCGCCCTCGCTCAGATCGGGGAACACCTTCATGAGCACGAGCTGGGTGTCCGGCGCAACGCCGCGGAAGGGGATGGGTTCGCCGTCCCCGTCGAGAGCGGGATTGCCGTCCTTGTCGGTGTAGCCTTCCGCGCTGCCGCCGATGATGCCCGCAACGTGCGTGCCGTGTTCGGAATCGTACGGGAACACATCGGGGTCTTTGTCCGCATAGTCATAGACGTAGGGAATCTTGTCGCTGTAAAAGACATCGGTGATCTTCAAGCCGTCCGTCGTCTTTTTGGCGTTGAAATCGGGAAGAATCTCCGCAATGCCCGCTTTCGTCAGCAGCAATTTGCTTTCGTCGAGCTGTTTTTGAAATACCTGATGGCTGCAATCGAACCCCGAATCGAGAATGGCGACCGCAGTCCCCTTTCCCGTGATGCCGAGGTCGGACACGGTGCCCGAATTGAAGATTCCCGTCTCATATACATCGACGGGGTTGACGATCGCGGACGCATCGGCGCCCTCCGCCGCCTGCGGGCGGTCAAAGGTGTCCGAGAGGGCGACGGACTTCAATCCCGCCATGCCTTCGAGCCGCAGAAAGTTTGCATAGGTCGTCGTCACCGCGACGGCGTTGAGCACCGTCGTATAGGTGTAATTTACCGAGCGGATGAGATTTGCCGCATACAGGTTCCGGATGAGCGCGCTCTGCTCGCTCTCGATGCGCTTTTCTTCCTCCGCGCCCCGCTGGGTGCGCGCATACTCCGCGACGCCCGCAGAGCCGTCGCGAACGCCGTCGAGATAGCTGTCGATGAGAGCGTTCCCGTTCAAAGAGAGCACGGCGACCACTTCGTCATCCGCCGAATATCCTTGGTTCTCGATGAGACGGTCCGCCTTGATGCGCGAAAGCTGCTGCTCGGGCGTGAGGCGGAAATCGCTCTGCAACAGTTGGAGCTCCTGCGGATTTTCGGGGTCGATCTGCGGCGTGTCCGCAGAAGAGTCCCCGGGGGCGCAGGAGGCAAAGAACAGCCCCATCGCGCATACGAGCAAGATACACATTGTCCTTTTCAAATTTGCCATATTTCTACTCCGTGGTGTCAATACATCAACCAAAAATACAGGAGCGCCGCTGCCGCGAGAAAGCACGCGAGCACCAGAAACAGAACGGGGAGGTAGCGGGCAAGTCCCGCGCGGATCGCCGCCCACCGTTCCTTGCGCGTGAGACGGACGTTTTCGCCCTTCTTTCGCTCCGCATCGGGGTCGAGCCCCGCCATGCTGTACACGGTATGACCGTCGTCGATGTATTTCGCTCTTTTCTTCTTTTTCTTCTTGGGAGGCTGCGGACTCTCAGGCATCCGAGTCCTCCTCTTCCCCCTTCGCGGGGTTTTCGCACGCTTTGACGCGGGCGTATTCTTCCGCGTCCATGCGCTCCAATTCCTCAAAGAGGTGTGCCCGCACCTTCTTCCCCGCAAGGGGTCGCTTCCCGCTCAAAAGGGCATCCGAGAGCCACTTGGTGTACAGGTCGGGACGCATGCGTTCGAGCTCTTTGAGATGGGGCTCTTTCTGCGCGAATTTCTTCGCCGCGGCGATCTGCCCTTGCAGCCATTCGACGTATTCGGCGTCGATGCGCTCCGCATCGGCGGCGATCTCTTTGTCATAGAGGTGACAGGCGACAAAGTGCCCCTCGCCGACCTCGGTATATTTGGGTTGCAGGAACCGGCAGGCGTTCATGCACCGCGAGCAGCGCGTGTGGAACTTGCAGCCTGCGGGCGGATTCGCCGGAGACGGGATGTCTCCTTCGAGGATGATGCGGTTCATCTTCACGTCGGGATTGGGAACGGGGACGGCGGAGAACAGCGCCTGCGTATAGGGATGGAGAGGCTCTTCGAAGATCTTCTCCGTCCCGCCGAGCTCCATCACGTTCCCGAGATACATGACCATGATCTGGTCGGAGATGTACTTTACGACGGAAAGGTCGTGGGAGATGAAGAGATAGGTGAGACCGTCCGCCGTCTGCAATTCTTTGAGCAGATTGATGATCTGTGCCTGGATGGAGACGTCGAGCGCGGAGACGGGTTCGTCGCAGACGACGAGTTTTGGTCTGACGGCGAGCGCGCGGGCGATACAGATGCGTTGGCGCTGACCGCCCGAAAACTCATGGGGATACCGGTCGTAGTACTGCGGCTGCAAACCGCACTTCTTCATGACCTCCAACACATAGTCGTGGACCTTTTCGCGGGGCACGATGTGATGCGCGCGCACCCCTTCGGCGATGATCGCCCCCACCGTCATGCGGGGGGAAAGACTGGAATAGGGGTCCTGAAAGATGAGCTGCATCTCCGTGCGGTACTTCTGCATACCCTTGCGTTTGAGTTTCGTGATATTGTCGCCGTGAAAGACGATCTCGCCGCCGTCCGTCTCGTAGAGCCGCAAGATGGTTCTGCCGAGCGTCGTCTTGCCGCAGCCCGATTCGCCCACGATGCCGATGGCGGAGCCCGCTTCGACCTGAAAGCTTACATCGTCCACCGCGCGCAGGAAGGCGACGGGTCTCCCGAAAAAGTTGCGTTTGATGGGGAAATATTTTTTCAGATGTTCCACGCGGAGGATGGGAGCCGTCCCCTCACCGGTCGCGGGAGCTGTGCCGTTTTCGAATTTTTCGCTCATACTATTCCTCCTCCCCGTAAAGCCAGCATGCCACGGTGTGCGTATCCGTCACGCGGATATCGGGGGGATATTTTTCCCCGCATTTTTGCACGCAGCGGTCGCAACGGTTCCTGAAATAGCAGGTATCCGGCAAATTGATGGGATTGGGGACCTGCCCCGGGATGGAATACAGCGGCTCGCCCGCCTTGGAGGTGATGAGCGGCTTGCTCTTCTGCAAGCCGACGGTGTAGGGATGCAGGGGGGAATGGAAGATCTCCTGCGCGGTCCCGCGTTCGATGACGCGCCCCGCATACATGATGACGACTTCGTCCGCCATCTCGGCGATGACGCCGAGGTCGTGCGTGATGAGCATGATGGAACAGCCCTGCGACTTTTGCAGTTCCCGGAGAAGTTCGAGAATCTGCGCCTGAATGGTGACGTCGAGCGCGGTCGTCGGTTCGTCCGCGATGATGAGTTTGGGATTCCCCGCGAGCGCCATGGCGATCATGACGCGCTGGCGCATGCCGCCCGAAAGCTCGTGCGGGTAGCAGTCATAGGTGTGCTCGGGCATCGAGATACCCACCTTTTTCAGCATCTCGATGCTCTGCGCCTTCGCCTCCTCCTTGGTCGCCTTGGGATTCATGAGGAAGGCGACCTCGTCGAGCTGAGACCCGATAGTGAACACCGGGTTGAGACTTGTCATGGGCTCCTGAAAGATCATGGTGATGTCCTTGCCGCGGATGCTGTACATCTCCTGCGTGGGCATACGCACGATGTCGTAGGCGAGTTTTCTCCCCTCTTCATCGCGACCCAAGCTCTCCGAATTGAACCTGATCTGCCCGTCCACGATCTGCCCCTGCGGCGCCTGTACGAGCTGCATGATGGAAAGAGACGTCACGCTCTTTCCGCAGCCCGATTCCCCGACGACTCCCACGACCTTGTTCTTGGGGACATCGAAGGTAACGCCGTTGACGGACATGACCGTGCCGCTGTCTGTAAAAAAGCACGTTTTGAGCCCCTCGATCTCGAGAAGGTTCCCTTCGTCCCGCATGACCGTCGTATATTCTTCCGCTGCGCGCTTGCGCCGTTTGAGCTTCTCATAGTACTTCATCTGTTTCAGATTGTACCGGATGATCTTGCGGCTCTCGCGCAGGGTGAGATAGTTGGATGCTTTCTTTGCCATGAAATTCCTCGATTGTCAGACCGTTGAAAAATTCTGCCGATTATTTCTTTGCTTTGGGGTCCATCGCGTCGCGCAGACCGTCTCCGATGAAGTTGAAGCCGAGCACCGCGATGACGATGAGAATGCCCGCGGGCAGCCACATGTTGACATGGTATTGCAAAACGACGTTGTCGTTTGCCGTTGCGATCATCGTCCCCCACGCCGCCTTGGGAAGCTGGACGCCCAGCCCGAGGTAGCTCAACGTGGACTCGTAGAGAATGACGCTGCCCAGCCCGAGCGTCATCGAGACGATGAGCTGCGGCATGACGTTCGGAATGAGATGCTTGAAGATCCGCCGCCAGACCGAGAGCCCCATGACCTCGGTCGCCGTGATATACTCCTGCTCGCGCAGGGATAAGATCTGCCCGCGCACGAGCCGCGCCGTCCCGCTCCAGCTGAACAGGGTGATGATCGCCATCAAAACATAGATCTGTTGGTCGGGCGACAGCTCCCACGATTCGATGGTCGCCGAGGCGATGAGCAGGATGGGCAGCGTCGGGATACAGTTGAAGATATCCACGATTCGCATGATGATATTGTCCACCCAGCCGCCGAAATACCCCGACAGCCCGCCCAGGATCACGCCGATGAGCGTCTCCAAAATGACGACGATAAAGCCGATGAGCAGGGAGATGCGTCCGCCGTACATGAGGCGCACGAACACGTCCATGCCCTTGTCGTCGGTGCCGAGCAGGTGGCTTGCGCTGGGTCCTGCGAGCAGGTTGTCCGTGCTGACGTGCTCCACCACTTCGGTGACGGTGACTTTCCCGCCGTCCTCCTCGTAGTCGTATGTGCTCTTGATCTCGGAGATGACGCCGCCTTCGGGTCTGTCCACTGTCTCCTCGCCCCAACGCTGGTAGATGACGGGACCGAGGAAGGAAAAGAGGAAGAGCGCGACGATCATGACAAGCCCCACGATGGAGAGTTTGGAGCGGAAAAAGCGGCGCAGGACGAGCCTGATCGGGCTCATCTCCTTATAGGTCGCCTCCTCTTCCTCTTCGGGAGGGTCGGGGGCGTGAACATCCTCTGCGGCGCCGGTCACAAGATCTGCGGGGGGGAGTTCTTCGATTGTCTTGTCTTGTTCAGTCATAGTGCACCTTGTTATTTGCCGAGTTTGACTCTCGGGTCGACGATGGAATACATGATGTCCGAAAGCAGCGTACCGATCACGGTGAGGATGGCAAGGAACATATTGTATCCCATGATGAAGGGGATATCGCCCTGTCTGAGCGCCTTGTAGGCAAGTCCGCCGATACCGTCGATGCCGAATACCTGCTCGGTGATGAGCATGCCGCCGAACAGCGAGGGAAGGATGCCGGCGAGCAGCGTCGCGAGCGGGATGAGCGTGTTGCGGAACGCGTGCTTATAGACGACTTTCTTTTCGGAGAGCCCCTTGGCGCGCGCCGTACGGATGTAGTCCGCATTGAGCACTTCGAGGGTGTTCGTCCGCGTATAGCGCATGAGCCCGCCGATCGAGAGAATGACGCTGACGAAGATGGGCAGGATGAGGTGGTAAGCCATGTCCCCGATCTTGGTCATGGTCCCCGCGAAATCGCTTCCGAAATCCTTGCTCGGGTCGACGAGACCCGTGTTGGGGAACCAGCCGAGGTCCATCGCAAAGATCTTGATGACGATCGCCGCAAAGAAGTACGTGGGCAGGGAGATGCCGATCATCGTGAACACCGTCGTCGCGTAATCGCGCACGGAATACTGGTGCGTCGCGCTCGTGATGCCGAGCGGGATGGCGATGAGAAATTGCAGGATGGTGGCGACGACCGCGATGGCGAAGGAGATCCACATGTTCTCGCCGATGATCTGCGCGACGGGTTTCTGGTAGATGAACGACGTCCCCATGTCCCCCTTGAACAGGTTGCCCAGCCACTGGAAATAGCCCGACATGATGCCCGCGAACGAGCTGTCCGCAAGTCCGTACATCTCCTTGAATTTTTCGAATTGCTCCCTGAATCCCGAATTGGTCTGCAAGATCGGACCGTACTTTTGCGTCAAAAAGTCCGTCGGCATCAGCCGCACGAGCGTGTAGATGATGACGGATACGCCCAGCAGAATGATGATGGAGATCAGGAGCCGTTTTACAATATATTTGAACATCGGTTCACCAAAGTCGTGTTATTCGGGGCTCTCCCCCGAGGTTTATGCGATGACGAGGGAGACGTTGTGGATCTTGCTCGTCAGCCCGCGGAACGCGGAGAGCTGTTCTTCGGGCGTGAGCGTGCTCGCGTCGAGCTTCCATGCGTCGTACGCGAAGAGGTCGTTCCTCTGATAGGTCGGCAGCTCCACCGCAAGTTCCATGACCTTGTCGAGCGCCAGCGAATAGATCTCTTTGCGCTCGCTCTGCACGTTGGTCTCGCGCGCCTGCTCGATGAGGAGGGACAGATCGTTCAGGATGCGGTTCTCCTGCGAGTAACGGTTCCCCGCATTGAGGAGAATCTGCTTGTACCCCCAGTTGAGGACGGAGGAGGCAGTGGAATCCTTGTGATAGACCTGATACATGTCGGGGTCGATGGTCGCGCCCCATGCCGCCGCCCAGACGGTGAGTTCGCCCGCGGCGAGCTTTTGCAGACCGTTGATGTCCGTCTTGACGTTGATGTTGAAGCCCCACTTGTTGAGAATCTCTCTCGCGTGGTTGAGCGCGCGCCATGCGGGGTGGTCCGTCTCTTCGCCGACGATGGTGAACGTATATTTGAGGCGGTTGGTCCCGTTCACGTACACGCCCGAGGCATCGAGCGTATAGTCCGCGCCCTCGACGAGACCCGTGATGAATTCCTTCTGCTCGGCTTCCGTGAGCTTGTCGCCCGCCTTCTTCCCCTTTGCGGTCACGAACTCCGCGTAGGCGGGGTTGACGACGTCGAGGTTTTCGGGAACGGGGTCGCCGATGTAGGGATAGTACGCCGTCGCGTCCTCGGGATACGCCCAACTCTCACGGGACATCGAGCGGTAGATGTTCTTTGCCGTATTCTGATAGTAATCCACGCATTCCTGCGTATTGATGCAGTGCATGATCGCCTGCCGCACGGCGAGGGTGGGCACCTTGCCCGCGTTGATTCCGATGTATCCGTAGCCGAGAGTCGCGACCTGTTTGGTGCGGAAGCCCTCGTTCCTCTTCCCTTCGATCTCCTGGATGAGCTCAGGCTTGGCGTTGGGTTCGGCAAACGTGACCGTGTGGCTGTAAAGCGAGTTCGTCATCTGGTTGGACGGCGTGACCTGATAGCGGACCTTCTTCACTTTCGCGGGACCCATCAGATAGTAAGGGTTGCGCTCGAAGTAGATGACGCTCGAAGAATAGAAGTCGCCGGGGGTGATGTTCTCGATGCCGCCGCCCGACTTGCTCGCCGCATAGGGCCCCGCGCCGACGGGCACGCCCGTCTTGGAGGAGGCGTTGACCACCGATTGCAGGAAGGTCTGGGAACCCTGCTCCACGCCGAAGTGGGAAACATAGTCGAATGCCTCGATCTGTTCCGGGCTGGAATAATAGTACATGGGCGCAACGGAAAAGGCGAAATTCCAGATCGCCTTGGGGTCGATCTTGTGGATGGTGATGGAGAGGACCTCGTTGCCCGTCTCCACGTGCCCGTCCGCCGCATAGGAGGGAACGGCGTAAGTCTTGCCGTTGACGGTCGCGGATTGCGTCCTGTTCAGGAACTGAATGCCCGAAATGCTCGTGTATTTTTTGGTATTGGTCTTGAAATATTCCTCCATCGCCTCGTTGGTGAGGTAGGTGGCGAGGTCGCTCGCCGTCATCCAATAGGTGACGACTTCCTCGATCTTGGAGGGGATATTCGCCGCGTAAACGTAGTCGATCGCCTGTTTCTTTGTCCATGCCTTCGTCTGTTCGGGCGTCCTCGTGGGATAGGTGAGCTCGCCGTCGCCGTTGTTGGCTTTTTTGTTCCATTGGATGATGTTTTCGTTGTAGAGGAACTGCTCGACGTCCGTCGTGAACAGTCCCTTGTGCTCGACGCCCTTGTCGTCGGTGAACACGGTGTCCTCATAGCTGTTGAGCGCGTTGGAATAGTCGCTTTCGAGCTCCTTGGAGAAGTATTCGAGCGCCTTTTCGTAGTCATCGACGACGTGCGGCGCGCTCGGCGTCTCCTCCTGATAGGTTTCAAGCGCGGTCATGAACTCGTCGGGCGTAAGCCCCGGATCCTCGTCGAGAATGGTGTAAGCGGCATCGGTGAGCGCGTCGATGCGGGTCTGCGCCGCCTGCTCGAACTGGACCATGAAGGCGTCCTGCTCCTCGTCGGAGTCCGCTTGGGTGCGGTACTCTTTGAGCCCCACGATGTCCGTCGAATAGATGGTGGCGGAGCCCGTGTACGCGGGGTCGAGATAGACGTAGAGATTGAAGAGCACGTCCTTCATCGTGAGATAGGAGCCGTTGGAGAATCGGACGTTGTTTTTGAGCACGAACCGGTACTCCGTCGTCTGGTCCTCGGAGCCGTCCTCCCCGTGGGGTATGATCTCGTAATCCTTGACGACGACCTCTTCGTCGTCGCCGTAGGTGGGATTGCCCTTTTCGTCGTTGCCGAGCATGGAGATCTGCGTGAGCCCGACGACGTTGGAGTCCGTCGCCGAAGTCGAAAAGAAGGGATTGAACACGCGGTCGACCTCGAGCGTGGAAAAGATGAGCGGGTCGTTCTCGTTGTCGTACACCTTCCCCGTGGGGTCTCTGTCATAGTTGTCGTTCCCGCCGCCGTCGTTCGGACCGCAAGCGGTGAGCGTCACCGCCGCCATGACGAGCGCGGCGAGCACGGAGAGCCATTTCGTGAATCGTTTCATAGTCATTTCTCCTTTTTCCTTACACTGTTCGCGTAACTTTGTTTGATTTGTTTCCGCGGCTTACGCGGTCTGTTCCGTAAATTGAATCTCGTTCCCCTCGAAGGTGCAGCCGTCGGGCGGGAGATAGTACGCATCCCCGACGATGACGAGATCTTCGCCGGCAAAGCCCTGCGGCAGGCGGCTCACGCTGTAAGAGCCCTTGACCGTGACGTTTTTCACCGTCGAATCCTGTGCCTTCGCCGAGAGCGGCGCAACGATGATGCGCTTTGTCTTGCTGAATGTGGTCTTGACGTCGATAAAGAGACCTTCGAACGTGACGTTTTCGATATGCGCGCCCGACAGATTGCCGAACAGCCCGATGAGCAGGACCCCGCTCCCGCCGAGCTCGTTGTCGTCGATGAGCCCGCTGACCGTCGCGTCGTAGGAGAGCGTCACGTTGGAGATCGTGTGGTCGTTGCCGAGCAGCGTCGCTTTGTATTGCTTCGCGTTGCGGAACCCGTAGAAGGTCTTGCCCGACATGTCGATGTCGCAGAGGAGATAGATGTTTTCCCCGGCGTCCGCCGCATTCACGAGCTGGGTCGGCGTGGAGACGTAGGTAAAGACGCCTTTCATGAACTTGACATACACCTTGACGGAGAGCTGTTCGCCGCCCGGGTGGGTGAACGCGGGATCCCACGGCTCGGTGCAGTCGGGGTCGGAATAGTAGCAGACGCCGATCGCGGAGGCGCCGTCGAGCGCGCACAGGACGGTGTGCCCGGGATAGACCGACGCGTAATTGAGGTAGGACTTCTTCAAATAGTCCGAGAAGGTCGCCGTGCCCTGTCCGAGCGCGTCCTCGTCCACGGGATAGGAGGTGACGAGCTTTTCCTCGCCCTCCTCGGTGAAGTAAACGACGTCGAAGGTGTATTCCACGAGCTTGCGCCACTTGGCGTAGAGGGTGAGGGAGTCGCCCTCCACCGTGTCCTTGGCAAAATCCCACGGGTCGGAGTACTCCACATGCTCGCCGTCCTCCGTCCGCGTGCGGTACCAGCCGTCCAAACGGTACCCGGCGCGCTCGGGCGGGGCGCCCTTTTCGTTCAGGAGCGCCGTGATCTTCTTCGCCGCGCCCTCGGGGAACTGATAGTACCGCCGCACCGCGCGCGTGCTGTTCCCGTACTTGCCGCCCTCCAGCTCGTACACTACTTTGACGCCCGGATAGTCCGTTTGGGCAAATTCCCCCTCCGGCGCGCACGCCGACAGAGCCCCTCCGAGCAGGAAGGCAGCCAGCAGTGCGATCAGAATGGTCAACGTCGGTTTTCTCTTCATAGTTCCTCTTTCCGTCACGGCGCAAGAGCGCCTTCTCCCGCGGAATCGGGTTGTGAATTTCAAACAAGTCCTCTCCCGTTTTTCATCCGGGAGCGGGTAAGGGTTTTTCGTGCGTACCGGTACGCACGAAGAAGGGGCGCGCCCCTTCTTAAAATTTTGTTATTCAATTATACTCTCATCATGCAATGAAGTCAAGTAAAAATACAGGCGTTCCTCCCTCTTCAAGGGTTATTTTCCGCAAAATCTACAATTTTTTCTTATTATAATGTAGATTTTATCTTGTATGGGCTTCTCAATAAATTTTTTAATGAATATATGCAAAAATCGTTGTATGTTTTGAGGAAACATTTTTTGTATATGCCGTACATGCTTTCGGGGCAAAAAGGGCAAGAAAAACCCCGGGGCTTTCGTCCCGGGGAGGTTGGAGGCGCCACCCGGATTTGAACCGGGGAGTCAGGGTTTTGCAGACCCTTGCCTTACCACTTGGCTATGGCGCCAAAAAAAACAGCGCGGAGCTGTGTTTGGAGCGGGAAACGAGATTCGAACCCGCGACATCCACCTTGGCAAGGTGGCGCTCTACCACTGAGCTATTCCCGCATGTTAGCCTACCGCGCTGTATTGGTGGAAGTTATAGGGCTCGAACCTACGACTTCTTGCTTGTAAGGCAAGTGCTCTCCCAGCTGAGCTAAACTTCCGATTGCTTGTTTACTATACCATAATCTCGGCAAGAAAGCAAGCATTTTTTCCCGCGTTTTGAAATTTTTCGGAAAAATTCTCTGTATCCTATGCGAGCGGGGGCGAAAGTCGTGAAAAAGGGTCGTGCCCGCGGCGCGACCCTTCCCGAGTTCTCAATATACGCTGACCTGTTTTTTGTCTCTTCCGAGGCGCTCGAACCGCACGACGCCGTCTTTAAGCGCGAAGAGCGTATCGTCTCCGCCGATGCCGACGTTGTTGCCGGGGTGGATCTTCGTGCCCCTCTGGCGCACGAGAATGCTCCCCGCAAGGACTTCCTGCCCGTCCTGACGCTTGACGCCCAAACGCTTGGCGTTGGAATCTCTGCCGTTGTGGGAGGAGCCGGTCCCCTTCTTATGAGCGAACAATTTGATGAAGATCATGATTTTCTCTCCTTATATTCGGTGTGGTGTTCAGACAGAGATCTTTCCGATTCTGACTGCGGTGTACGGCTGGCGATGACCCTGCTTCTTGCGCTCGTTCTTCTTCGCTTTGTACTTAAAGACGATGATCTTTTTGAACTTATCCTGCGCTTCGATGGTCCCCGTCACCTGTGCGGTCTTGACTTCGTCGCCCGTTTTCACGGTGTCGCCGTCGGCAATGAGTACAGCGTGGAAGGTGACGTCCGCGCCGACCTCGCCCTTGATCTTTTCGACCTTGACGAGATCGCCCTCGGCTACCTTGTACTGCTTTCCGCCGTTTTCGATGATCGCATACATTCGCATTTTACCTCCTCTCTCCGGTCTCGCAAGACAACTTAGGCGACTCCCCTCCGGGAATACTTCTGCTTGCCCGTTCTTAGCGGCTCGGAGATAAATGTACCATATAAAACATCAAAAGTCAAGCGGTTTTTGCGGCGATTTGCATAGAAGTCGGATTTTTTTCGCAATCTTTTGATGGGAGGAAGGATTATGGACATCAAAAAAAGCGAAGAAGTATTGGCGGAGATCCACCGCAACTGCGAGTACGCCAAACAGTCTATTTCGGACATTCTGCCCGAGACGGACGATGAAGAGATCAAGACGGAGCTCTTGCGCCAGCATGAGGAATACGAGCGCATCAGCGGCAGGGCGACGCTCCTCGCCAAGGAACGGGAGATCGAACTCAAAAACCCCAACCCCTTCAAGAAGGCGATGATGTGGGGGAGCATCAAGATGAGCGCGATGAAGGACGATTCCCGCTCCCATATCGCGGAAATGATGGTACAGGGCACCGTCATGGGCGTGACTGCGCTGCGCTCCACCATCGGCGAGATGTGCGACGACTGCGCGGACGACGAGGTCAAAGCGCTCGCCGAAGAGCTTCTGCACATCGAGGAAGAGTTCGAAAAGGTGTGGAAAAAACTGATAGCGTAAGGTTTCGGCGAAAATCTTTCCTGCGGAAATATTTTCGTCGAGCGAATGGGCGTGTATGCCTCAATAGGTTTGGCTCCGATTCGAGGTTTCATCGGACAGTAAGCCGAAAGGGTTCGGCAACTTGTGTCGCCCACGGCGGAAGTGAATTCCGCCTAAGGCACAAAATTTGGAATTTAGGAGCGCGGCGGCATCGAATGATGCCGCCGCGCGGAGTTGTTGCGATATTTCGCAGTGTTATTCATCTCCCTCCCCTTTCGGGTGGAGCGCCGCAATTCTCGCTCAACAGTGCAGTGCACTGTGAGCGGCGGCGCGACATGAGCGGTGGCATCCGCGAGGGGGCGTGCGGCGGTCCCTGCCGCCCACGCGGACGCGGAAACCCAAGTCCCCCCCCACAGGGGGGGACGCAGGGTGACCCCCGCGTCCCCAATTCATTGAAGAAGGGAATGTATGAGCGTTAGTGTTTGGTATCGGGCAACATGGCGACTTCGGCGGGGGCGGAAGCAGCGGCGGCGGGCGCGGGGCATTCGACCGTGATCAAATATCCATCGGTATTTACGCTTTGAGCCGAACTACTAATATAGAATACTACCTGCACGCAAACCTTTTTGCCGTCCGCCACATCGGTATCCTTGACGGTGAATGTCAGCGAATTGAATTGTTTACTTTGTCCGTTTACAAAACCGTCTATCTGAACATCATATGCCGCAATTTGTTCCTTGTATTTACCACCCTCTCCACAGGCTTGGATTGCACATTTCGCGTTTGCAAACATAGAGAGATAGCTACTGCCGATGTAAAAGGTATGCAACTTTACGTCTGCCATCGTGGGTATCAACTTGCCCTCGAAACGGAACGTATAGGTTCCCGCCGTGGTCGTCTCAAAACGGAATCCGTTTGTACCTCTCAAATAATAAGTACCCGCCGTAAGAACGGTCTTGCCGCCTATTCCGGTGTTACAAGCAGTTCCGAGTCCTTTATCATAATGGACGTCCTGCGTGTCGTGGCAATCGGGGCAGGTCTTTTGCAGCGTGCCGCCCTCGGCAGACGCTTCGGGAAGTTCCGTATAGGCGAAAGAATATCCGTTCGTATGTTTGCAAGCCTCGGGCGCCTTCTGTCCGCAAACGCAGTCTCCGTTCGAAAAGTCGTGGTCTTGCTTTTCGACGCCCGGTTCCACCGTCCCGTCGAGGGTGCACACCTTCCAGTGCTTGCCGGCGTCGCTTGCGTACTTCCCGAATGTATGGTCGTGCACGCGGAAGGTGGGTTCGGCGTCGCCCGGCTTCCAGCTCACAAGGTAGCCGTTTTTCTCACTAACAGACACCCACGACACATTATTCGGATACGCTTCTGCTGACGAGCAGTCATAGACTTTGATCTGATCGGTTTTCGAAAGCAGAACTTCCACTTCGTAGGTCTCGCCGTCCTCGCCGAGTTCCATTTTGATGCAGTTCTTGCGCACTGCTTCGGTGACGTTTTCCCCCAACTGTTGCCATACGTTAGGAAGCTTGCTTGTCGGTTTCGAGGCTATCATACCGACAAGATAGACTTCGGGCTTTTGATACCCGCATTCGCACTTGCCGTCTCCGTCGAAACTGTGGTCGGCTTTGGGGAAGTCGGGGTCGACCGCGCCGTCATCGGGACAGACTTTCCAGTGTTGGTCGGCGTCGTGCGCCCATTGGGTGTAGCTGTGGGTGTGCGGCGCCACGTACCCGCATTCGCAGGTGTGGGTTTTCTTGTCGACCTTGTGCGGCGCACGGGAGCTGACGTCGAGCTCCCCGTCGTCGGGGCAGACCTTCCAGTGCTCGGTGTCACTGTAATCCCACTTTGTGAAAGTGTGGGTGTGGGGAGTTGAGGGCTTGTCGCCCTCGTCCGGTTCTTTGGGCTGTTCGGGAGCGCAGGCGGCAAGTGCCGCGGTGGCGGCGAGCGCCACGGAGAGCCCCAGTGCGAGCCATTTCTTGGTGTTCATACATTCCTCCTATAAAATGTTATTTTTTGTCATTTTCATGACACTATCTATTATATCACCCCCCCCGCGTTGTCAAGCATTTTCACGCACTTTTTGAAAATTTTTCATGAAAATTTTTTTCACGCGCGCGTGACCATTTTATGAGGATAAAAAAATCCTCGGCGAAAAGAAAAGCGCGCGGCGGCTTCTTTCGAAGCCGCCGCGCGCCCCCTTGCTCTAAAAATAAAGGAAAAAGCAAAAACCACGCTTTTTGCTTTTTCACTGCATTTGCGCACCACGGTACGCACACTGTCCGATGAAACGAATAATCGGAATCAAGCCTATTGAGGCATAAACGCCTATTCGCTCGCGCGATTTGTTTTGCGCCAGCAAAACAAATCGCGCGAAAGTATAGAATCTTCCTCCTTCCCCATACTTCTTTTATGAAAGAAATCACGGGTGAACGAAAACCGAGCCTCGACGCCCTCAAACAGAGGCTCCCCGCGGAAGATATCCTCACCTTCGACTTTGCGTCGGAGAACGGGATTCTCTTCTCCTGTATCTTTTCGGACGCCGTCACCAATAAGGAAGCGCTCGGCGAACAGGTCGTGCGCCCCCTCCAACACTACACGGGGGAACCCGTCTCCTCGGAGATCGCAAAGCGGCTGGATTTCCCTGAACTGCGCATGGAGAGCGACCTTGACAAGCTCACCGACGAAGTGCTCGGCGGCAACCCCGTCATCCTCTTCGACGGCATGGACAAGGCGCTCATCGTGGGGACGAAAACGGTGTTCGTCCGTGCGATCGCCGAGCCCTCCACCGACGTCGCCGTCCGCGGTCCGCGGGAGGGGTTCATCGAGGACATCAAGATCAATACTTCCCTCATCCGCCGCCGCCTCAAAACGGGGGAACTGCGCATCGAAATGATCGAGATCGGCAGACGCTCCAAGACGTGCGTCGCGCTCTGCTATCTCGACGGCACGACGCCCGAAAACGTCCTCAAAGAGATCAAAGCCAAGCTCGAAGCGATCGACATCGACATCGTGCCCGATTCTTCCTATCTCACCCACTTTCTCGCCTCCCGCCCCTTCTCGCTCGTCAAACAGGTGGGGACGACGGAAAAACCCGACATCTTCTGCGCCAAGATCGCCGAGGGCAGGGTGGGAATCCTCGTGGACGGCTCTCCCATCGCGCTCACGGCGCCCTATCTTCTCGTGGAGGACTTCCAATCGAGCGAGGATTACTTCGTCCCGCCCTACCGCGCGACCTTTACGAGGCTCTTGCGCCTGTTTGCGCTGCTCGTCGCCATCTATCTGCCCGCCTTTTATATCGCGGGACAGCTCTTCAAACTGCAACTCTTTCCCGTCAAGCTGCTGCTCACGATCGCGGGGAGCATCCGCGACATCCCCTTCTCGCCCTCCCTCGAAATGCTGTGGGTGCTGCTCGTGCTCGAAGTGCTGAACGAGGCGAGCATCCGTATGCCGAAATACGTGGGCATGGCGCTCTCCGTCGTGGGCGCGCTCGTACTCGGGGAGACGGCGGTCTCGGCGGGATTCGTCTCCACGCCCGCGATCATCATCATCGCCTTCTCGGGCATCGGGCTGTACGCCGTGCCCAACCTCATCGAGCAGACGAGCGTCGTGCGGCTCGCGATGTTGCTCATCGCGGGGAGCGTGGGCACGTACGGCATCATCCTCTTCACCGCCTTCCTCATCCTCTATCTCGTGACCGCGGAGAACTTCGGCGTGCCCGTGCTCGCGCCCTTCGCCCCCATGGTGGGCCGCGACCTGCGCGACTCCGTCGTAAAGTACAATCTCGGGTCTCTCCCCACCCGCCCCAAGACGCTGAAAAGTCCCAACCGCAGGAGGTTGAAATGAACCGCTTTTCCCAGAGACAGATCTTCTTTTTGCTCGCGTGCGTACTGCCCGCGGGGAAACTCGTCCTGCTCCCCGCGCAACTCGCGGAGGCGGCCAAGAACGACTTGCTCTTTCCCGCCGCCCTGCACTTTCTCTTGCAGGCGGGCGCGGTGTTCTGCGTACTCCTTCTCGCAAAGCGCAACGAGAGCTTCTACTCCCTCCTGAAAAACACCTTCGGGCGCGTCGTTGCGACCGTTCTCTCCACGGTATTCGCGGTGTTCCTGCTCTATGCGGCGCTCCTGCCCCTCCTCGAACAGAAGCTGTTCGTGCAGAGCGTATTTTACGACACGCTGCCCTCTCTCGTCGCCTTTGCGCCCTACTTCGTGTTCCTCGCCTACCTCTGCTCCAAGCCGCTCGGCTCCTTCGGGCGGACGTGGGACATCCTCGCCCCCCTCGCGATCGCGGGGCTTGCGGGCATCCTCGTCCTCTCCGTCGGCTCGGCGGACTACGGCGCGCTCGCACCCGCGGGGGCGGGCGGGGCGGGCTTTCTGCGCGGCACGGCGAGCGCGTGGAGCCGCTTCTTCGACGCCGCCCTTCTCATCCCAATGCTCGGGAAGATAGACTACCGCAAGGGCATGGCGTGGAAGGGCGCGCTGTGCTATCTCGCGGGGGCCGCCGCCGTGCTCTTTTTCTTCGCAACCTTCTACGGCATCTTCGAAGAGACGGCGGTCAACCAATTCTTCGCCTTCACGGCGACGTCCAAATACTTTTCGGGCATCACCATGCTCGGGCGCATCGACTACCTCTTCGTGTTCGCGCTCTCCTCCGCCCTTCCCCTGCAGGGGAGCGTGGAATGTATCTTGCAGGCGTACGGCAGAAAGAGGTATCTCCCGACCGTCCTCGCCGTGTGCGTCGCCGCCCTCTTTCTCCTCCTCTCCCTCCTCCTCGACTACCGCTTCGCCGACGTTCTGCACGCCGTCTCGGGATATGCGCTCTTCTGGATCTTCCCCCTCTTTTCCATCGCCGTGCCCGCATTGATGCTGCTCACAAGGAGGTCCCGTGAAAAAGCGTAATTTCCTCAAAACGATCCCCATGAAACTCTATCTGCTCCTCGCGGCGGTCGTGCTGTTCGCCTTCTTCTCCAACGACTTCGGGCTCGTGGACATCCAGAAGACGGCGCTCATCCTCGCCGCGGGGATCGACAAGACGGAGAGCGGCTTTTCCGTCACCGCGCAGATCGCCGTGCCCAAGGGGAGCGACCGCACGACGGGCGGCACCTCCTCCGTGGAGATCGAGGCGGAGGGCGAGACGGTCTCCGACTGCATCTCCCTCATCTTCTCCAAGACGGGCTGGGTGCCCAAACTCGTGTTCTGCGACCTCATCGTGCTCGGCGAGGAGACGGTGAAGGAGGACGTCATCGCCCACCTCAACTACTTTTTGCGCAACGACTACATGCCCGATTCCTGCATGCTCGCGGTGTGCGAGGGAAAGGCGGGGGAGCTCATCTCCTCCAAGAGCGCCATCGACGACGCCTCCTCCCTCGCCATCGAAAAGCTCTTTTTGGAGGCGGCGGAGCGGAGCGGCAAGGTGATGCCC
>CANQOB010000014.1 GCA_947625385.1 uncultured Clostridia bacterium | reverse complement strand
GCCCCATATCGGCGAGAACGGGCATTGGTTCATCGGCGAGCAGGATACGGGTATCAAAGCCGAGGGCACCGACGGCAAAGACGGTACCAACGGCACGAACGGCAAAGACGGTACTAACGGTACCAACGGCAAAGACGGCGTGACGCCCCATATCGGCGAGAACGGGCATTGGTTCATCGGCGAGCAGGATACGGGTATCAAAGCCGAGGGCACCGACGGCACCAACGGCACGAACGGCAAAGACGGTACTAACGGTACCAACGGCAAGGACGGCGTGACGCCTCACATCGGCGAGAACGGGCATTGGTTCATCGGCGAACAGGATACGAATATCAAAGCCGAGGGCACCGACGGCAAAGACGGCGCCGACGGCAAAGACGGCAAGAGCGCGTATGACATTTGGAAAGAGAACGGTCACAGCGGGACGGAGCAAGAATTTCTCGAATGGCTGCGCGGCACGTCTGCGGAGGCAGAAAGCAGTCTGCACTTTGCGCTGAATCGTGATAGAGAAAGCTATACCGTTGTGGGAATCGGAATGTATGAGGATGTCGACCTCGTGATTCCCGCCCAATACAGGGGCAAGTCCGTCACGGCGATTGCGGCACAGGCATTCAAGGAGCTGCAATGGATTGCAAGTGTAGAGATTCCCGCTTCGGTAAAAACGATCGGGGATAGTGCGTTCTCCGGTTGCAGTTCACTGACAAGCATCACCGTCCCTGCGAGCGTGACCTCGATCGGAGAATGGGCGTTCTCCGGTTGCAGTTCGCTGATAAGCATCAACATCCCTGCGAGCGTGACCGAGATTAGAAGATGGACATTCGATCACTGCAGTTTATTGGAAAATGTGACGTTTGATGGGGTCAGCGAACTGACCTCGATCGGAGAATGGGCGTTCTCCGGTTGCAGTTCGCTGATAAGCATCACCATCCCTGCGAGCGTGACCGAGATCGGAGAAAATGCGTTCTCCGGTTGCAGTTCGCTGACAAGTATCAATATCCCCGCGAGCGTGACCGAGATCAAAGGAAATACGTTTGTCGAATGCAATAAGCTTGAAAGAATTGAAGTTGCGCCGGAAAATCAAAATTACAGCAGCCAAGACGGGATTGTTTATAACAAAGAAAAGACGGGACTTTTCTATGTTCCGAGAGCAATCAAGGGTGCGGTGACCATTCCCAAGGACGTGACCAGGTTATGGCAAGCATTTTCCTATTGCTATTCCCTGGAAAGCATAACTTTTGAAGAAGGCAGCAAACTGACTTCGTTCGAAGAATGGGAATTCCGGGATAACAGTTCGCTGACAAGTATCAACATTCCCGAGAGCGTGACCTCGATTGGAAATTTTGCGTTTGCAAATTGCGATTCGCTTGAAACGATCGAAGTTGCGCAAGAAAATCCGGTTTATCACAGCGACGGAAACTGTCTCATCGAAACGAACAGCAGGACTTTGATTGCGGGGTGCAAGAGCAGCGTCATTCCGAGCGATGGGAGCGTGACTTCGATTGGAAAGGGTGCGTTCTATGATTGCAGTGGGCTTGAAAGCGTTATAATCGGCAGCGGTGTGACTTCGATCGAAGATAGGGCGTTCTTGGATTGCAGTTCGCTTACAAGTATCACCATTCCCGCGAGTTTGACCCGGATTGAATGGTCGGCGTTCGAGGGTTGTGAATCGATTCAAAAGGTGTACTATGGCGGAACGAAAGAGAAATGGAGAAGCGTGAGTTGGGACTGGGACTACTTTTCCCGGGCGACCGTCTACTTCCCTGACGGCACCTCCGCGGTCGGCGGCATTGGGGACCCGAACGTCAAGTATTCCCGTTGGTACATGGTCGGAAGCGGCTACGGCACGCTCGCCGTCGGAAGCTGGGATTACTTCCTCGAAGATTTTCGCCTCGAAAAGACGGAAGAGGCGGGCAAGTACATTATCCACAACGTCACGCTGTACGAGGGCGACAACTTTAAGCTCATCATGCGTGAGCCCGGCGACGCCGCTTTCTTCGGCTCGGACGGGGACAGCGAGTTCTGGTCATCACACTGCATTGTCGGCGCAAGTGATCTCGCCGATAGGGACGGCACGCTCGGGGAGGGCGCGCTCGGGAACATCATGGTGGCAAAGGGCGGCGACGGCGTGTACGACATTTGGCTCATCGAAGAATCCGGCTTCTTGTTCACCGTCTACTACGAGTGTACGCAGCCCCTCGACCCGCTTCCCGTAACGGCGAAGTACGAGTGCTATGTCGTCGGCGATATCGCGAGCAAGTCGACTTGCTGCTGGCCTGACAATCTTCCAGAGGGAAGTACGCTCGCAGACTGCTGCATCTCCATGACGTTGCAAGCGGACGGCAAGACGTTCAAGTCCGAGCCCATCTACCTCGCGACGACGGATCGCATCAGGGTATATAACGCGAAGGATAAGAGATATCATCCCGAAGCCATGAATAATTTTTGGGATATCATCACCTCCGACGGCTTGTATACGATCGCGTGGGATATCACGGGCGACACGATCGAAATCGTGAAAGTCGACTGATCATAGCAATCAAAAAAGACCTCGGTCTCCGAGGTCTTTTTTGATACCCTCTTTTGCGGAGGACAAGGGGAGGCGAAGGAACTTTGTCGCCGCGGATTTCGGCTTTTTTTGCAAAACGCTTGCAAAAGCACTTGTATTTGTGATATACTGAAAATGCGCTACAATGATATATTTCCACACATAATGATACAGCGGCATCGGTGTATCCTTTTTCCGTATGTGTGGAAAAGTTGTAGCGCAAACAATTCGGGGATACTCGAAGCGGGCGCTCCCTGAATTGGGAGCGCTTTTCGATTTTGGGGGGGCGCATGGCATTTCCCGAGGCAGTGAAAATCTCAACGGGCGAAATACTTGCAATCTTTTCATAAAACCGTTATAATAGACCTATGGCAAATCCGAGTAAATTTTTGCGCAACTTCTGCATCATCGCGCATATCGACCACGGCAAATCGACGATCGCCGACCGCATCATGGAGCTCACCGGGCAGGTCTCCAAGCGGGATATGGAGGAACAGCTCCTCGACAGCATGGACATCGAGCGGGAGCGCGGCATCACCATCAAGCTCGCGCCCGTCCGCATGTACTATACCGCCCTCGACGGGCAGGAGTACGAATTCAACCTCATCGACACCCCGGGACACGTCGATTTCACCTATGAGGTCTCCCGCTCTCTCGCCGCCTGCGAGGGGGCGATTCTCGTCGTGGACGCGACCCAGGGGGTGGAGGCGCAGACGCTCGCCAACGTCTATCTTGCCCTCGAAAATAACCTTGAGATCGTGCCCGTCATCAACAAAATCGACCTCTCTTCGGCGCGTATCGAGGAGACCAAGGCGGAGATCGAGGACGTCATCGGGCTCGACGCCTCCGAGGCGCCCTGCGTTTCGGCGAAGGAGGGGACGAATATCCGCGACATTCTCGAAGCGGTGGTGAAGTTTGTTCCGCCCCCCGCGGGGGACACCGGCGCGCCCTTGAAAGCGCTCATCTTCGACAGCTATTACGACAATTACAAGGGGGTCATCCTCTTCGTGCGCATCAAGGACGGCGGCGTGAAGGTGGGGGATGTCATCAAAACTTTCCTCTCCGAACGCACCTATGAAGTGACCGAGGTGGGGGCGTTCGCGCCCGCCCTGCAACCCAAGGACGCCCTCAAAGCGGGGGAAGTAGGCTACATCGCGGCGAGCATCAAGTCCATCGAGGACGTCGAAGTGGGCGACACGGTGACGAACGCCCTGCGCCCCGCCGCGGAGCCGCTCCCGGGCTACAAACGCGTGCAGCCCGTCGTGTTCTGCGGCATCTATCCCCTCGACGGAAGCAAGTTCCTCGACCTCAAAGAGGCGATCTTAAAGCTCAAACTCAACGACGCCTCTCTCACCTTCGAGCCGGATAACTCGGTGGCGCTCGGCTTCGGCTTCCGCTGCGGATTCTTGGGGCTTCTCCACATGGAGATCGTGCAGGAGCGCATCGAACGCGAGTTCAATCTCGATATCATCACCACGGCGCCCTCCGTCTCGTACCTCGTCCACAAGACAAACGGGGATACCATGTCCGTGGATAACCCTTCGCATTTGCCGCCCGTCTCCGAGATCGACTTCATGGAGGAGCCCGTCGTCAAGGCGGAGATCTTCACCCCTCCCGACTATTTGGGGGCAATCATGGACCTGTGCCGGGACAAGCGCGGCGTGTTCAAGGACATGACCTATCTCGATACGCGCAGAGTAAAGCTCGAATACCGTCTTCCCCTCAATGAGATCGTCTATGACTTTTTCGACGAACTCAAATCCCGCACCAAGGGATACGCGAGCTTCGACTATGAGATCGCGGGGTACGAAAAGAGCCCGCTCGTGAAACTCGATATCCTTCTCAACGGGGAGGTGTGCGACGCACTCTCCATCATCGTGCACGAAGAACGGGCGTATGCGCGGGGCAGAACGCTCTGCGAAAACCTCAAAGACGCCATTCCCCGCCAGATGTTCGAGGTCCCCGTGCAGGCCGCAATCGGCGGAAAGATCATCGCGCGGGAGACCGTGAAGGCCGTCCGCAAAGACGTGCTCGCCAAGTGTTACGGCGGGGACATCACGCGGAAAAAGAAGCTCCTCGAAAAGCAGAAAGAGGGCAAGAAGCGCATGCGCAAGATCGGCACCGTCGAAGTGCCCTCCGAAGTGTTCATGCAAATTCTGAAAACCAACAAGGATAAATAATCAAAGGGGGAAACAAATGGACAGATCGGATGCGATCAAAGGATGCCTGTTCGGCGGCGCGGTGGGCGATGCGCTCGGCTATCCCGTCGAATTTTTGTCGGCGGAATCGATCTTCCGCTTCTATGGCGAGCGGGGAATCACGGAGTATGCACCCGACCGCGACGTGCAGATCTCCGACGACACGCAGATGACGCTGTTCACCGCCGTCGGGCTTCTCTATGCCTCCGCGAACGGAGCCGATGTTCTTACTTGCATTCACCGCGCCTATCGGGATTGGTTCCGAACGCAGACGTCGCGGTACGCTCCCGATGCAGAAAAAGGGGTCTCCTGGCTTTTGAATGTCCCCGGGCTCTATCGGCAGCGCGCCCCGGGGAACACTTGCCTCCATGCGCTCTCGCAGAGCGAGGCGGGGACGATAGCGCATCCCCTGAACAACAGCAAGGGGTGCGGCGGCATCATGCGCGTCGCGCCCATCGGGGTGTACTTCTGCGGAACGGAGATTCCCATCGACCGGTCCGACATGCTCGCCGCCGAGTCGGCTGCGATCACCCACGGACACGAACTCGGCTATCTTCCCGCCGCCATGTTCGCCCATATTCTGCGGAGAATCGTAGAGAGCGGCGCTTCCGTCCGCGATGCGGTCACGGATGCAATCTCCGCCATGCCTGCGCTCTTCCCCGAAAGTTTGCATCTTCGGAGCCTTCTCGCCCTCGTCCGCCGCGCTTTGGCGCTCGCCGGAGAGAACCGCGATGAACTCGAATGTATCGAAGAGCTCGGCGAAGGTTGGGTCGCCGAAGAGACGCTCGCCATTGCCGTGTTTTGCGCCGTGCGGTTTGCGGACGACTTCGAACGGGGCGTGATCGCGGCAGTCAATCACGGCGGGGACAGCGATTCTACGGGAGCCGTGACGGGCAACCTGCTCGGTGCGGCGCTCGGCGCCGTTCCGCCCCGCGTCCTTGCAGGGCTCGAACTCAAGGAGGTCATCGGAGAAGTGGCTTCGGACCTCTGCGGACGCCCCGCCGACGAGGTATGGCGGAAGAAATACGTCGACAGGACGTTTACGATCGGATAAAAAGTTAAAATAAATCATCAAGGGGAAAACAAATGAAAAAAATCAAGATCTTTTTGGCTTCATCCATTACCGAATTGAAAATCGACCGCCTTGAAGTGGGCGATTTTATCCGCCAGCTCAACGATATTTACTTCGACCGCGGCGTGCAGTTTTTCCTCATCAATTGCGAGGATTATGACAAAGCGATCGCTGTGGGTGGAAAACAGTCCCAGTTCGACGATGAGATTCGCGACAGCGAACTGTGTTTTTTCCTCTTTTTCAAAAAGGTGGGCGATTATACGCGCCATGAATTTGAGGTTGCGCTCGACGCATTCAGAAATACGAAAAAGCCCAAGATCGTCACCTATTTCAAGTATGTCACCTCTCCCGAGGAGGCAACGGAGGAAGTCAAGACGTTCATGCACATGCTCGACGGAGAGATCAAGCACTACTATAATATCTATCAGAATATCGACACGCTGAAACTCGGCATCCTCATGCAGATCAAATTGATGGGGTTGGACGCCGAGGAACCGAGGGTGGAGGACGGTGTCGTCAAGTACGGACGGGTCACGGTCGCCGATACCGCTGCTCTTCCTACGTTTACGGGGAACAAATCGCTTATTTCCCTCAAAGATAAGCTGAAAGCGCTTACCGCAAGATATTATGAACTGCGCGAAAAGCTGATGTCGGACACGGAGGACGCGGAAGCCGAAGAGGAATACCGCAAAGTGGCGAGCGAGAAAGCCGAGACCGAGCAGGCGATTCGCGAGGCGGAAAAGGGGGTATTGGCGGCGACCCGGCAGATGTACGAAAATACCGCCAAGGGGGGACTTTCTCCCCGGCAGGTCGCGGCATACCGCGCGTTTGAACGCGGAGAGTACGACGAGGCGCTCGAAATTCTTGATTTTACCGAAATCATGAAAGACCTTTCGCACAATCAGGCGATGTCGGATGGCTATATTGCACGAATCCAGGTGAATGTGAACGAGCTCTTGCAGCGCATCGAGGTCATGGAAGCGGATGGCGTCGACCAAAGCGAAGCAGCCGAGATCGAAAAAATTTATGAGACGGTGACGGAGCTCATTCACACTTACAACGGGCTCAAAAAGACGCCGCTCTACGAGTATGCAAGGTTTTTATACGCCCAAAACAACTATGCAAAGGCGATAGAGATCGCGAAACAGCTCGAATACTTTTATTCCGCTCCGAATTCTCTTGCATCCGAGGAGGAGAAGGCATCGCTTTGCAACCTGCTCGGAATTCTTTACAGCGATACGCAGCGGTATGCGGAGGCGGAAGAGGCATACAAACATGCGCTCGAAATCCGTGAGCGGCTTGCCCAAACGAGTCCTGCGGCATTTGAACCGAATTTGGCGATGAGTTACAACAATCTTGGTTCTCTTTACGACGATACGCAGCGGTATGCGGAGGCGGAAGAGGCATACAAACATGCGCTTGAAATCCAAGAGCGGCTTGCCCAAAACAACCCTGCGGCATTCGAACCGGATTTGGCGATAAGCTACAACAATCTCGGAGCTCTTTACAGCGATACGCAGCGGTATGCGGAGGCGGAAGAGGCATACAAACATGCGCTCGAAATCCGTGAGCGGCTTGCCCAAACGAGTCCTGCGGCATTTGAACCGAATTTGGCGATGAGTTACAACAATCTTGGTTCTCTTTACGACGATACGCAGCGGTATGCGGAGGCGGAAGAGGCATACAAACATGCGCTTGAAATCCAAGAGCGGCTTGCCCAAAACAACCCTGCGGCATTCGAACCGGATTTGGCGATAAGCTACAACAATCTCGGAGCTCTTTACAGCGATACACAGCGGTATGCGGAGGCGGAGGAGGCATACAAACATGCGCTCGAGATTCGTGAGCGGCTTGCTCGAAACAATCCCGCGGCATTCGAATCGTTTTTGGCGGGAAGCTACAACAATCTTGGTTCTCTTTACGACGATACGCAGCGGTATGCGGAGGCGGAAGAGATGTATAAACATGCGCTTGTAATCTATGCGCGGCTTGCCCAAACCAGCCCTGCGGCATTCGAATCGTTTTTGGCGGGAAGCTACAACAATCTCGGAGCTCTTTACGACGATACACAGCGGTATGCGGAGGCGGAAGAGGCATACAAACATGCGCTCAAAATTCGTGCGCGTCTTGCTCGAAACAATCCCGCGGCATTCGAACCGGATTTGGCGGCAAGCTACAACAATCTCGGAGCTCTTTACAGAGCTACGCAGCGATTTGCGGAGGCGGTAGAGATGTTGGGAAAAGCATTTGCGCTTGCAAAACGGCATCCGCAGAACAGATACTGTGCTCGTATCATTCAGATGCTGAAACCCATATTCGAGGGAGAATAAATGACGTTCGATGAAGCCGTTTATGAATATGTGAAGAGGGTGCCGCGGGGGAAGGTCACGACCTACGGCATGATCGCCCGCGCCATCGGGCACCCGAGGGCGTCGAGGCAGGTCGGCAACGCCCTCCACCGCAACCCCACGCCCGTCGTCGTGCCCTGCCACCGCGTCGTCAACCGCGAGGGGAGGCTCGCGCCCGCGTTCGCCTTCGGCGGCACGGAGGTGCAGGCGCGTCTCCTCGAAGAGGAGGGCGTGGAAGTAAACGGCGGCTATGTCGATCTTCGAAAATATTGTTGGGAGGGGAAATAAGTGAGCGGAATCTACATCCATATTCCCTTTTGCAGACAGAAATGCACCTATTGCGACTTTGTGTCCTTTCCGAACCGCCTGAACTTTGCCGAGGCGTACATGGCGTGTCTCTATAAAGAGGCGGAGATGCGCGGCAAAGAGCTCGAAAAGATCGTGTTCGATACCGTATATATCGGGGGCGGCACGCCCTCCGTGATCGACCCGAAGTATATTTACGGACTCATGAAACAGATCTCGAAATGCTTTCATCTCACCGAGGATCCCGAGGCCACCATCGAGATGAATCCGGGCACGGTGGACGCGCAGAAGATCGCGCTCTACCGGCGCGCGGGCATCAACCGCTTTTCCGTCGGATTGCAGACGGCGCGCGACGATCAGCTGGAAGAGCTCGGAAGGATCCATACGCGCGCGGACTTCGTTGCCTGCTGCAAACTCTTGAAAGGCATGAACTTTTCCGCGGACATCATGCTCGGTCTCAAAGGACAAACCAAGGAGGACGTGCGGGAGACGATCGGGCTCGCAGAGCAAAACGGGGCCACCCATGTCTCGATGTATGCCCTCACGCCGGAGGACGGAACGCCCATCTACACCGACTATCTGAACGGCGAACTTCCCGACGGGGACGAGGTCGCCGAGCTCTATGACTTCGGCAGAACTCTCCTCAAAGAGAAGGGGTATCTAAGGTATGAAGTGAGCAACTTCTGCAAGCCCGGCTTCGGCAGCCGTCACAACATGAACTATTGGAAGCGCGGGGAATATATCGGTTTGGGCGTTTCGGCGAGCTCCTTTTTCTTCGGCAGGCGGTTCACGAATACGTTCGATCTCGACGAATATATGAAGTGCATCCTCTCGGGGCATTTCCCCGTCATCGAGAGCGAAGAAGTGGAGGAAAAGGACGCGAAATTCGAATTCGTCATGCTGGCTCTGCGCACCGTATTCGGGCTCTCCTCGAAAGCGTATGCGGCGCAGTTCAAAAGCGATTGGAAGAAGGACTTCGAGGGCGCCTATGCGCGCACGAAAGAGTATCTCGAAGAGACGGGGGACACGACGCGCATCAAGGATGAATTTCTCTATGTGCAGAACCGGATCCTGACGGAATTCATGGAATGAGAGAAAAGAGGGAAAGAAATTCGGGGAAGGAAAGCGGCGGTCGCGAAAAAAAGCGGCCGCCGCTTCAAAAATTTTCAAAAAAACATAGCCTATCCTGCAAAAAATATGGTATGATATAGGATATGACGGGAGAACGGGACGAAAAAACGGAACAAATCGTCAAACGGATATCGCCGAAGATATGCGCGGATAAGGCGTGGTATCTCTCTTTGCTCGACGGGGACGCACAGCGCGTCTATGAGGAAGAGAGGCTCTCCGCCGTTCTCGTCGCGCTCAAAAGTTTTTACCTCAAACGCTACCAAAAGCGCATCGCGCTCCTCAAAGAGGAGGCGGACGGCATCGCCTCGCGCGAGGGATATTCGGCGGAGGATTACAGACAGCTTCTCGCCAAAAAGGCGGAGATCAAGGCGGAGGAGCGCAAGCTCGGCACATTCCGCTGCTTTTTCCGCGAACCCTATTTTGCGCGCATGGATGTGGTGGACGGGCAGGAGGGGTATAACAGCTATTATATCGGCAAGAAGGGGGACGTCAACCTCGAGATCGTCGATTGGCGTGCTCCGCTCGCCGTGCGGTACTACCAAAAGAGCCGCGTCTCCTTCAAGATCAACGACTACGAGTATATCGCCGTTCTGCGCCGCGCCCTCTCCGTCAAGAACGGAAAGCTCTTGGGCTTTCGGAACGAATATCTCTCGGTGAAAGACGAACTTTCGCCCGAAGAGATCGCCGGTCGGGACGAGGAGATTCTCTTCGACCCCTATCTTCGCTCCATCCTCAAAAGCAGGAAGGACGACGCGCACGTGCGCGACATCATCGAGACCATCCAGGAGAAACAGTTCGAGATCATCAACCGTCCCGAGCGGGAGAGTTTTGTCTTGCAGGGGTGCGCGGGAAGCGGCAAGACGATGATCTTGCTCCACCGTTTGAGTTACCTCATGTACAACAACGAGGCGCTCAAAGCGCGGGACGTGCTCGTCATCACCCCGTCGGACAGTTTCAATGCGTTTATCGACGAACTTGCGCAGGTCCTCGAACTCGAAAAGGTCAAAACGGTCACCCTGAAAAATTACTTTTTCCGCGTCCTCGAGGGGGAGGGCATCGACCTCCGTTCCCACCTCTGCGGAGAGCGGGAGAGCGCGGAATATCTCGAATATCTCTATTCGTCCCGCTTTGTTTCGGACGTCGGGCGCAAGATAGAGCGCATCTTTTCGGACGTCAGGGGGCTCATCACGGGAGAAGAATGCCGCGAAGTCACAAAGCAGGTGCTCGGCGACTGTACGCGCCGCCTGCAACTCTTCGAGCGCGTGAAAAACGCCTCCTCCCGCGTGCGCCGCGCCGTGCTCGGCGAACTCAAAGAGAATAGGGAAGGGGGAGTTTATTTCACAAAACCGTTTCGCGCTCTCATGAGCGATTTCGCGCAGATAGAGGAGTTTCTGCGCTATGCGCTCGGCGAACCTTACCGCACGCCCGATTACTTTTTCCGCAGATTCCGCGAATTTTATCAAAGTCTCCGCCATGCGGTCGCACGGACGGAAAACGTGCTCCGCGAGGCGCAGGAGAGCCTCGGCGCGCTCAAACAGGCGGCGGAGAAGGAGATTGCAGACCTCAGGCGGTACCGCGTCAAGCGGGGTGGGACTTTCGTTTTGACCTATGCCGACCGCATCGCACGGCGGGAGGAACTGCTCGCGGAGGCGGACGCCATCGGCGGCGCGGTTTCGGACATGGGGGAGGGACTCGCCCTCCTTTCCGAATTTTCCGCCGTCATCCGCTCCACGGGATACTGCGCGCAGCTCGGGCGGTGCGCGGACAGCGTGGACATCGCCCGCTGGCTGTACCGCGAGACAGTCAAAAAATATAAGAACAGATACGGATTGAAGGGCGTCTATCCCTCGGACGGCTTCGCCCTCTCGTTCGTGCTCGCCGAGGCGGGCAGAACGCTCACTCCGCGCTACGGTCTCGTGTTCGTGGACGAAGGACAGGACCTTTCGGAGAGCGAATATTCTCTTCTTGCCCGCATCCATTCGGACGCGGCGTTCAACATCTTCGGCGATTTGAAACAGAACATCACCCCCTGGCGGGGCGTGAAGGATTGGAGCGCGCTCGGCTTTCCCGTGTACACCCTCGACCGCAACTATCGCAATACGAACGAGATCGTTGAGTTCGTCAAGCGGCAGTCGGACGCGCTGATGTATCCCATCGGACTGCACGGCGAAGAGGTCGGGACGGTCAAGCTCCGAAAGCTCTCCGCGTTCTTCCGCGACAAACAGGGTCTCAAAGCCGTCATCGCCCGTGAGGAGGAGCTCTACCGCTTCGAAAAGCGCGGCTACAAGCGTCTCGGCGAGGGGATCTCCAAAACGTGCGTGAACGTGATGACCGTGTACGAGAGCAAGGGGCTTGAATTTTCCGCGGTGGCGGTCTACGACAGGGGCATGTCCGAGAACGAGCGCTACATTGCATATACGCGTGCGCTCGCATATCTCGTCATTTTGGAGGATTGAATGGATTTTTTGCTCGACCTTGACGATACGCTGCTCGACTTTTCCAAAGCGGAGCGGGAGAACCTCAGGCGCACGTTTTCGGCGTTCGGATTGCCCTTCGACGACGCGCTCTGCGCGCGCTTCCACGAGATCAACGACGGGCTCTGGAAACTTCTCGAACGCGGCGGGATCTTGCGGGAGGAACTCAAAGTGAGGCGGTTTCATCTCTTCTTCGAGGAGTTCGGACTTCGCGCGGATGCGGAGGCGGTCTCCCGTGCCTATTTTGAGGGATTCTCCGAAGTTTGCTTTCCCTTCCCGGGTGCGCGGGAGTTTTTGGAGACGCTCGCCGCACGCGGCAGGATCTACATCGTGACGAACGGAAGTACCGTCATCCAGCGCCGCCACATCGCCGACGCGGGGTTTTCTCCCTATCTTGCGGGCGCGTTCATCTCGGAGGAGATCGGCGCGGACAAGCCTTCGCAGGCGTACGCGGATTATGTGTGCACGCACATCCCCGGCTTTCAAAGGACGCGCGCCGTCTGGGTCGGCGACAGTTTGACTTCGGACAGGGCGTGTGCGGAGCTTCTCGGCGTCCCGTTCATCTTGTTTGCACGGACGGCGCCGCAGGGCTACGACGGCGTTGTCGCGTCGGATTACGGGGAACTTATTTCTGTTCTTTCGCGCGATTTCTTTTGCTGACGCAAAAGAAATCGCGCGAGCGAATGAGCGTGTATGCCTTAACGAACTTGGCTCCGATTGGATGTTTCAACGGACAGTGTGCGTACCGTGGTGCGCAAATGCTGCGAAAAAGCAAAAAGCGTGGTTTTTGCTTTTTCCGTTATTTTGAATTTAGTGAATTGTCAAACTAAGTGCAACAGTTTTTGAGATTTTGTTCAAACAAACTCTGTGGAGTTTGGAAGAGAAGGATTTTTTTGGGTCTGGCGTTGAGAAGCGCCAGATTCTTTTTTAGAGTTTTGTCGCTTACATGGGAAAGATTATGCCCTTTGGGATAGAACTCGCGGAGTAAACCGTTCAGGTTTTCATTCGTTCCCTTTTGCCATGCACAATAGGGGTCGGCGAAATAGACAGAGCAATGCAATGCCTCTTCTATCTCTCTCCAATGGGAAAACTCGCTGCCTCGGTCACAGGTTATGGTCTTTACCGCTCCTTGGGGGAGCTTGGAGAGAGCTGCAATCACCGCTTTCGCCATTGTCTCCCCGTCACGGTTTGGAAGCTTGATCGCTATGTAAAACCTTGTTTTCCTCTCTGCAAGCGTCGCAAAGCACGCTTTGCTCTTTCCTCGCCCGCTCACTACCGTATCCGCTTCCCAATGCCCGAACTCTTTCCGCGTATATACGCTCTTGTCCCGTTTTCGTATGCTCTTCCCCGTTGTAAACCTTCCGCCATTCCCAAGCCGTTTCCTTGTCTTTCCCTTTCGTCGCAGCTTCTTTACGTCTCCTTTGGCTACATATCCCTCGTATAACCAACGGTAGATCGTCTTAAAGGAAGGCATCTTCAACGCACACGGAGTTTTTGAAATTTGTTCGGGAGACCAAGTTAAGGATAACTTCTCCGTGATATAATCCGTGACTTCCTTTTCCCAAAACATTCCCCTGTGGCAGAACGACCTGCGGAACAGATATTTCTTCTGTGCCGTATGAGGGTAATAGGTGTTATACTCATACCGGTGCGTATAATTCCTGCCGATCTCCCGGGAGATCGTACTCGGGCTTCGTCCCAATAATTTTGCAATTTTTCGAAAACTTAATCCTTCAGTATAGTATTTTCGTAGACAAGCGCGTTCTTCTATGGTAAGATGGTGGTAGTTCATTCGGACCTCCTGTGTTGTAGTGGTTTCGCAATCTCTATTATAACACAGACTTCCGTTTGAACTACTTTTTTATCTCTCACCCCGTTGCACTTGATAGTATAATTCACCAATTTTTCTTGCGCGGCGGCTTCTTTCGAAGCCGCCGCGCTCTTTTCCTTTCGGCTATTTCTTGCCATGTTGATAAGTTTCATGGGGCAATTTTTCTTATAAAATAGGTCGCGCGAAAGAAATTTTCGCGCGTCAGAAAAAATTTTTCGAAAATTTTTAGATTTTATCAAAAAAACACTTGACAAGCAGGGGGGGGTGGTATAATAGTAAGTGCCGAAACGCGAAAACTTCGTGGATAACGGCAAATAAAACTTTTTTAGGAGGAATGTATGAACACCAAGAAATGGCTCACACTGGGACTTTCCGTGGCGCTCGCCGGCTGTCTCGGCTGGGCGGTCGCCGCCTGCGCTCCCACGGAGCCCAACCCGAACGAGGGCGACAAGCCCGGCATCAACAACCCCGACGACCCCAACACACCCGACAACCCCGATAATCCCGGGGAGGGCGACGTCACCCCCGACGCCGACCTCGACACCCGCGAATTTTGGGTGACCGGCGCAGGCGCGGGAGACTTGCAGAATGCAAGTTGGACGGAACTCAAATCTAATTTCAAGCTCACCAAGGAATCCAAGAAAGATGCGGAGGGCTTCACCCTCTACACCATCCAATTCAAGATCTATGCCGGCGGCGACAGCTTCAAGATCAGGCAAAATGAGAAAGACGAGAACGGCGCCCTCAAATGGACTGACGGCACCTATTTCGGCATCGATGAAGTGCGCAACGCTTCGGGTACCTTCATCGACGCGGGCACGAAGAACATCGGCGTGGCAACGGGAAAAGACGGCATTTACAAGTTCACCGTACATACCAAACCGTCTCCCGCCCCTTGGAAAGACAATTACGTGAGCTGGGAACTCGTTGAGAGCGTCACCCCGCCCACGACGACGGAAGATATGTATATCGTCGGCAAACTTGCCGCCTATCCCAAGAACGATTGGCCCGACTACGGCGTCATTGAGAACTGCATCCACATGACCTTCGACGGGGATAAGACTTGGAGCGCGACGATCACCGTAAAGGAAGGCGACCAGTTCAAAGTCTATAACAAACTCAACAAGCAGTACTATCCCGACCAGGGCGGGAACCTTGGTCGTCCGAGCGACGCCCCTGACGGTCTGTTCGAAGTCACTTGGGTTTCCGGTGCGCTCAAACCGACCCTCAAACACGTCCATACCTATTCGAAGTGGGCTTATGACAGCGAGAACCACTGGAAGGCTTGTGATTTTGATAATGCGAAAGACGAAAGCAGTGTTGAGGCGCACGATTTCACAAGCGGTGATACCTGCGAATGCGGGTTCCAACAGGAAGCCGACCCCGATTGGAAGATCAATGGTGACGGCACTCTCAACGAGTACACGGGGGACTACACCAACCTGAAAATCCCTGCCGACCTGACGGTATTCCCCGACTTCGGCAAGCTCTTCGGCATGGGCAAGAACAACACCTATGAGTTCGCAAAGTGCGAACCGAAGAATGTCGCCAAGGTGCAGTCCGTGACTGTCGACCCGAAGAACGAACACTTCAAAGTCGAAAATAATGCAGTTCTTTCCAAGGACGGAACAATCCTCTACATGTATCTTCCGTACAGCACGGAAACCGAAGTCGCGTTCGAAGATGTGACGGCGATCAACAATTCCGCGTTCTATTATAACACGACCGTAACATCGGTTAGCTTCCCCAAGGCAGTGACCGTCGGGAAATACGCGTTCAGTAATGCAAGCAAACTGCAAACGATCTCTTTCCCGAAGGCAGAGACCCTCTCCGCATATTGCTTCTCTGCGACGAAAATCACGAATGCCGAATTCGAGAGCGTAAAAACAATCAAATCCCATCCTTTCTATCAATGCCCGCTTGTCAGCGTCGTATTCGGCGAACAACTTGCCGATGTATCCGACGACGAGATCTTCGCGACGATGGATACGCTGACTTCCATTACGATCAAGGCGACGACGCCGCCCACGGCAAGCTCTTGGGGTATCGTGTTCGGATGTAAGAATGCCAAGATCTATGTTCCCGCCGAGAGCGTAGAGACCTACAAGACCGCGCAGTATTGGAGCAGTCTCGCCGATAAGATCGAGGCTATCCCCACGGAAGCCGTTGCGCCTTCCGAAGTCGCCATGTTGCCTGACAGCAAGCACTAAATTCGCGAAATTTGTTCCAAGACAAGTTTATACATTCCCTTCATTCAATATTGGGGAGCACGGGGGTCACCCTGTGTTCCCCCCCGAAAGGGGGGAACTTGGGTTTTCGCGCTCGCGTGGGCGGCAGGGACCGCCGCACGCCCCCTCGCGGGTGCCACCGCTCATGTCGCGCCGCCGCTCACAGTGCACTGCACTGTTGAGCGAGAACTGCGGCGCTCCCCCCCGAAAGGGGAATGAAATAAGCAATTTAGCAAAAACATCGCAACAACTCCGCGCGGCGGCATCATCGATGCCGCCGCGCTCTTTTATTCTAAAATTGTTGCCTTAGGCGGAATTCACTTCCGCCGTGGGCGACACAAGTTGCCGAACCCTTTCGGCTTACTGTCCGATGAAACCTCGAATCGGAGCCAAACCTATTGAGGCATACACGCCCATTCGCTCGCGCGATTTGTTTTACGCATGCAAAACAAATCGCGCGAAACAGGCTTAGTAGTTCTGATTCTTGACTTCGAAGAAGCTCTGCGGGTGGTTGCAGACGGGGCAGACGTCGGGCGCCTTGGTGCCGATGACGATATGTCCGCAATTTCTGCATTCCCAAATCACGACGCCGCTCTTTTCAAAGACCTGTTTGGTCTCGATGTTGTGGAGCAGGGCGCGGTATCTCTCCTCGTGAGCCTTCTCGATGGCGGCGACGCCGCGGAACTGTGCCGCGAGCGCGGAAAAGCCTTCCTCCTCCGCTTCGCGCGCCATGCGCTCGTACATGTCCGTCCATTCGAAGTTTTCGCCCGTTGCCGCGGCGAGGAGGTTTTGCTCGGTCGTGCCGAGTTCGCCGAGCGCCTTGAACCACAGTTTTGCGTGCTCCTTCTCGTTCTCCGCCGTCTTTAAGAAGAGCTCTGCGATCTGCTCGTAGCCTGCCTTTTTCGCCACGGACGCAAAATAGGTGTATTTGTTGCGCGCCTGGCTCTCTCCCGCAAACGCTTCCCAAAGGTTGCGCTCCGTCTTGGTCCCCTCATAAGGATTTTTTGCCATTGTACCGATCTCCTTTTCCGAGAGCTTTCCGCCCTCGCGTCCTTATCATATCACAAGGTGGGCGGCTTGTCAAGACGCCGCCCGAAAATTTCCCCGCCGCAAAGAAAAAAACCTCCCCTGAAAGGGGAGGTCTGTGCTTATACGATGTAATCGGGGTCGGGTGCGGCGTTTTCGAGGTCGTGGCGTTGGAGCTCGTACCCGGGCTTGCCGAGAAGGGCGAAGGTCGCCTTCTTGCCCGCTTCCACACCGGGCTGGTTGAACGGGTCGACGTTGAGCATGGCGCCCGCGTACGCCGTCTGCATTTCGAAGAGGAAGAGGAGCTGTCCCAAGGTATATTCGTTGACCTCGGGCAGACGGATGGTGTAGTTGAGCCTGCCCGCCTTGGTGAGCGCGTACGCCGTCGCGAACATCTCTGCCTGGATGAGCTGCTCCATCGTGTGCCCGCCGAGGAAGGCGACATCGGGGATGCTCTCGCAGCCGCGGGGGATGGGGCTCGTCTCCTTGTAGCGGTCGACGGCGAGGAAGGTGACGACCTTATCGAAGGGTCCCTCGGTATAGAGCTGGATCTGGGAATGCTGGTCGGTCACGCCGAGCGCCTTGACGGGCGTTTGCCCGACGTTGCAGGGCTTGCCGTCGAGGGTGACGTTCTTGCCGAGCGATTCCGCCCAGAGCTGGGCATACCAATCGGCGACCGCCCGCAGATTGTCCGAATAGGGCATCATCACGCCGATGTTTTTGCCGTCCGCCATGGCGGCATACTGCAAGACCGCGCACAGAAGTGCGGGATTCTTGTGGAAATCGGAGGACTTGCAGCGCTTATCCATCGCCGCCGCGCCTTTGAGGAGCGCCTTGATGTCGATTCCCACGACCGCCGCGGGAAGGAGTCCCACGGGGGAGAGTTCGGAAAATCTTCCGCCGACGCCGTCGCCGAGCACATAGCTCTTGACGCCGCCGAGCTCCTTCGAGATCTTGACGAGGTTGCCGCGCTTTGCGTCCGTCGTGAAGATGACGTTCTCACGGATGTTCACGCCCGCCTTTTTCAAGAGGTCGGCGATGACGAGATACTGCGACATCGTCTCGCTCGTCGCGCCCGACTTGGAGATGACGTTGAAGCAGGTGTTCGTGACGTCGATGACGTCGAGAAGTTCCTTCATGCGGACGGGGTCAACGTTGTCCTCGACGTAAAATTTGGGACCCTTGCGCTTGGACTTGGGCAGATCGTTGTAGTGGAGATGGCAGAGCGCGTTGAACGCCATCGAGGGACCGAGCGCGGAACCGCCGATGCCGAGCACGACGAACGCGTCGAACTTCTTGCGGATGAGTTTTGCCGTCGTCAGAATGTCCTCGACGATCTCCGTCTGGTTGTAGGGGAGTTCCGTCCAGCCGAGGAAGAGATCGTCCCTGCCGCGGTTGGCGTGAATGTAAGCGTGCGCCGCCTTCGCGCGGCGCGCATGGGCGTTCAATGCTTTTTCGGAATATCCCTTCGCCCCGAGGTATTTATCCGTCATGTTGGTGTAATCCACCGTGATCTTGAGTTCTTTCCTGCGCTCTTCCGACAGTTTCATAGTGTCCTCCGTTAAATTCAACGGCTATCATTATATCATAATCGGGATAGAATGGCAACGATCGGAAAACGAAAATTACAAAATATTTTCCGAAATTCGTTTTGCGTCGCGGGAGGCGGGACGGGGAGAGGGGTGCCGCCCGAAAAACTTCCGGAGAAGCGCTTTGAAGTCGAAGAGCCCGAACAGATGGAAGCAAAGCGCTTCCGCACCGCAGACGACCGCGGCGTCGAGCACGATCGCCCATGTGTAGTCCATGACGGGCACGAGCGCGCCTTTGAGCGCCAGACCCGCGAGCGAAATGACGGCGCACACGCCGAAGAGCCGCAGAAAATATTTCCCCGAGCGCAGTTTGCCCGTCTTTTTCGCGAGCAGGCAGAGAGAACAGACGGAGGTGATGAGGGATTCGCACGCCATCCCCGCGAGCAGCGCGCCGCTGCCGAGGCGGGCGGGCAGGAACCAGACGCAAAGGAGCATCCCCGCCGCGCCGCAGAGGAAGAAGAGCAGCGTTTGACGCTCGCAGCCCACCGAGTTGAGGATGCTCGTCGAGACGAGCGTGAGGCTCATCGGAAGGAGCAAAAATGCGCTGCCGGCGATGAGTCTCCCGCTCTCCGCATTGCCGAAGAGCAGAATCCCCACGCCCTCTCCGCACA
The DNA here is from genome assembly GCA_947625385.1 of uncultured Clostridia bacterium. Classification (GTDB taxonomy): domain Bacteria; phylum Bacillota; class Clostridia; order Christensenellales; family Borkfalkiaceae; genus Gallimonas. Next base: position 21,478 of record CANQOB010000014.1, on the reverse strand, counting down.
CGAGAAAGACGGGAATGAGCGCGCCCGCGATGAGAAGCGTCGTGTTCAACGCCTTTTTGACGAGATCGGCGAGTTTTTCCCGCTCTCCCTTATAAAACCGCTCGGAGAGTTCGGGCACCAGAACGAGCGCGATCGAGCCGATCAGGGTGTTCGGAATCATGAGGATGGGCATGACCATGCCCCCGACGACCCCGTATGCGCTCATCGCCTTGGCGGACGACATCCCCGCCGCCATGAGACGCATGGGGAAGAGCACGGAGACGAGGGAGGAGACGAGGGAGGAGGCAGTGCGCATCGTCGTGATGGGCACGGAGGATCTGAGCAGGGGCTTGATCTCCCCGCGCGGAGAGCGCAGCCTCCCGCCCTTGATGAAAAAGTAACAGACCGCGATCGTAAAGGAGGCGAGATAGGAGACGAGCACGGCGATGCCCGCACGGTTGACGTCGGCGATCTCCGAATGGAGAAAAACGAGCAGAACGACGCCGACGACGATCATGACGATCTCTTCGACGAGTTCGATGAGCGAATAGGCAAGGAAGCGCTTGTGCCCCCAAAAACTTCCGCGGATGACCGCGTACACCGAGGTGAAGGAGAGCCCGCACAGCACGATGTAAAAGACGTCGGCGCAGCGCGGGTCGGAAAAGACCTGCGAGAAGGGTCCGCGCAAGAGAAAGAGGGCGGCGGTGAGCGAGACCGAGCAGACGGCGGTGATGAGCACGGCGCCCGCGGTCGCAGCCTGTTCGCCGCGCCTGTACCCGTGCGCGCGGTGCTTGGAGATGACGCGCGAGAGCGTGATGGGAAGCCCCGAGGAAGAGATCGTCAGAAATACCGCAAAGACGGAGAGCGAGACCTGATAGACGCCCAGTCCTTCCGGTCCGAGCGTGCGGGAGAGCAGAATCCGGTAGACGAACCCGAGCGCGTGTTCGAGCAGGGTAAAGACGGTGACGATAGCCGTTGTCTTGTACAAGTTCATACCGTAATGTATGAAAGCATGCACGTTTTTATGAGCTTGCGCATACAATACCGCGTGAAACTTTGCATCGTGAAAAGGACATACTACGCGGTCAAGCGGGGGCAGACCCTCGCCGCCGTCGCCGAGGCGTTCGGCGTGCCCGCAAGAAGGCTCGCCGCCGAAAATGCGCTCGGGGGAGAGGTCTCGGCGGGACAGATTCTGAAGATCCCGCCCGCGGGCAACCTCTACACCGTGCAGGGCGGGGAGAGCAAGACGCTGCTGTGCGGTTCCGACGGGGCGTTCGAGGAGAAAAACGGCACGCAGCACCTCTTCGTGGGGCAGACCGTTCTCCTCTGATGCACGGTTTTGCGGAGATCAAGCATACAATACAGTAAACCGAAAAGGTTTTTTACGGAGGTAAGAAATGTCGTTTTTTTCCAATTTTTCATCGGACCATTGCCCCGGCACGATTTCGGGCAACCCGCTGAACGGTCTCTGCGAGAAGGTGTGCATCCAGGCGGAGAAGATCTTCGACGCGGGCATCATCCAGACGCGCCTTGAAAACTATACCGCCGTGCTCACCGACCCTGTTCCCGCCAATCCTACATATCCGCTCACCTTTGTGAGCGCGCGTTCGACCTCTTCGACGGGGACCGTCTCCAACGTCAACGTGGAGCGCCAGGCGGAGGGCTGCTGCGCCCGCGTGCAGGCGACCGTCACCATCCCCCTCGAAGTCGCCTATGTGGACGCGAACGGCGTCGAGGGCGTTGCGACGAGCTCCATCTCGCTCACGGAGGACGTCCTCATGTATGTACCGCCCGCATCCGTCATGCCCTTCACCGTGACGAGCGTGGCGTCCTGCGTCGCCCCCGAGGGCACGTTCGACCCTACGAGCGGCGGCTTTATCATCAGCGCGTGCGTGACCTGCATTTTGAAGATCGCGATGCAGGTGGAGCTCCTCGTCCCGAGCTACGGGTACTGCGCCATCCCTCCCGCACAGGAGTATTCGCAGGAAGTTTGCACGGGATTCTTCGAACTGCCGCTCTATCCTCAGGGCAGGGCATGCAGCAAAAAGTGAGAAAATCTTTGCGGAATCGGAGAGCCGGGGCACCGCCTCGGCTTTTTCCGCGCATTTCGCCCTATGCGCCGCGTATGAATCATCTTTTCACTGCTCTGCAAAGACTTTACATGATTTCCGAACTTTTTTCACATTTACCCTTGACTTTTCCGAAAAACATGATATAATAATAAATAGATAGGTTTGGGAGAAACGGTATGGTGAATCACAGAACGTGCGGGCTGCTCATGCCCGTATCCTCCTTGCCTTCGGATGAAGGCATCGGCACACTCGGCAGGGGAACGTACAAATTCCTCGATTATATGGCGCAGTCCTCGCAGCGTATCTGGCAGGTCCTTCCGCTCACGCCGACGAATTACGGAGACAGCCCTTATCAGTCCTGTTCGGCAGGCGCTTTGAACTATTACTTTATTGATTTAAGACTTTTGCGGCAGCAAAATCTGCTCACGGAGGAGGAGATCGCCTCCGCCGACCTCGGGGACGACCCCCGCCGCGTCGACTACGGCAAACAGTTCCGCAACAAGATCGCGCTCCTCAAACTTGCCTATTCGCGCTTCAACCGCGAAGCGCCGTCCTTCCGCGCCTTTGTCGAGAAGGGGGACTATGCCGACTTTTCGCTGTTCATGGCGCTCAAAGAGAAGTTCGGGCATGCCGCCTGGACGGATTGGGACGAGCCCTACCGCACCTATCGGGAGGATGTCGCGCAGCGGTTTTTGCACGAGCACGAATCCGAGGTGGAATTCTGGCAGTTCACCCAATTCGTCTGTTTGCAGCAATGGGAGAATGTACGCGCGTATGCGCATGCGCGGGGAATCTCCGTCATGGGGGACATCCCGCTCTACATCGCCTACGACAGCGTGGAGATGTGGAAGTACGGGGATGAAATTTTCCGCGTGGACAAGCGTCGCGTGCCCGCGGCGGTGGCGGGCTGCCCGCCCGACGCCTTTTCGGAGGCAGGACAGCTCTGGGGCAATCCCGTCTATGACTGGGAGCGCATGCGCGGGGACGGCTACAAGTGGTGGAACGAGCGCATCGAGGCGAACTTCCGCCTGTTCGACATCCTGCGCATCGACCATTTCCGCGGCTTCGACCGCTACTATGCCGTGCCCTACGGCGCGCCCGACGCGCGCGTCGGCACATGGGAGGACGGTCCGAAGGAGGCGCTCTTCGCCGGAAAACTCGCCAAAAAGATCGTCGCCGAGGATCTCGGCGTCATCGACGACGGGGTGCGGCGGCTCATGAGGAACGTCGGCTATCCCGGCATGAAGATCCTGGAGTTCGCCTTCGACGGGGATCCCCGGAACGAGCACAAGCCCTCCAACTGTACGGAGAACTACGTCGTCTACACGGGCACACATGACAATATGCCCCTGCGTCAATACATCGAGGACCTCCCCGGGAAGGATTTTTGCCGCTTTCTCGTCGATCTGAAAGCGGAATGCAACGCTCTCGGCGTGCGCGCACGGCTGGGGGACGCTTGCGATTTGACGAGGACGGTCATCCGCCTCGCCTACATGAGCCGTGCGGATACGGTCATCATCCCGATGTGGGATGTTCTCGCCCTCGGAGGGGATTCCCGCATCAATTTGCCCGCCACGGTATCCCCCAAAAATTGGAGTTGGCGGTTTCTTCGTACGGATTTTAATGAATCTGCGAAAAAGTTTCTGAAAACACTTGCATTACGTTCAAATCGGGTGTATAATATGAACAAATAGATTTATTCTACTCACACGAATTTCGGAGATACAGTTAAATTTTCACAACAATCCTTTTTCGTCGAAAAAGGGGATGCGGCGCCCGGCATGCGCCGCATAAAAAGCGCTATTCGGATATCACGGGCAAGACCCGTAAAATAATTTCGGTAGGAGGATATTATGAACAAACGTTGGATCTCTTTGGCGGCATGCGGTGCGATCGCCGCAGTGACGGTGTGCGGGTTTGCCGCATGCGGTCCGAAGGAGAAGGAAGTGATCCAGGTCTGGGGACCCGGTCATGAGCAGACTTTCATCGAGGGCAGGCTCAAAGCGTATCAGGAAGCTTACGAGGCGGCGACGGAGGAGGAGTATCCCTATGAGATCAAATTCACGGACGTCGGCGAGGATTCCGCAGAGTCCAAATTCGCGAACAACGCGGAGGCGTGCGCGGATGTCTATCACTTCGCGAGCAACATGCTCATGTCGCTGATGTCCCGCGCCGGACTTGCGCGTCTCCCTTCCGCGGAGGAGAGCAGGATTCGCGAGAGCGAACTTGCCGACGTCGTCGAAGCATGCGAAGTCGGTACGGGCGAAAATGCCCACCTCTATGCGTATCCCTACACGTCGGACAACGGCTATTGCCTCTTCTATGACACCGATGTCATCACCGTGGACGAAAACACGACGATCATGGACGTCATCGACGCATGCAAGGCGGCGGGCAAGCAGTTCATCATGCCGCTCACCGATGGGTTCTATGCGGCTTCCTTCATCTACGGGCTCGGCGCGGAATATAACGCTACATACGACGAAAAGGGGCACTTCCTCTCCTCGTCCTGCAACTTCGGCGAGCAGATCCCGGGCAGCGAATACACCTACGGTCAGCTCGGCGGCGAGATGCTCGCGCGTCTGCTCAGCATGAGCCGTGACGCCACCGGTCCCGACGGGATTGGAGATTATAGGGATACCGTCATCGCGGGCGGCAACACCGAAGTCAACAAGGCGATCACCTCTCATGAAGCCGGCAAAGAATTCGGCGCGGCGATCACCGGCACGTGGGAGACCTACATCATCGAGGCGAACGACCTCGGTACACATTACAGCGCCCATGCGCTTCCCAAGTGGAAGAGCGAGGTAGACGGTCAGCTTCACGACTGGTCTGCGTTCATCGGCTACAAGCTCGTCGGCGTCAACACCTACTCCAAGCACCTCGAAGAGGCGCATAAGATCGCGGCGTTCCTCACGAGCGAGGAATCCCAGACGCTCCACTTCGAGAACTTCTTCGTCGGTCCTGCCAACAAGAAGGCTTCCGAGGCGGCTCTCAAAGATCCCAAGGGCATTGCGTACCGCGCGATGAACGCGCAGCGCGAACACTCCGTTCCGCAGACCTCCCGTCCCGCGGCATACTGGTCGAGCGTCCAGTCCTTTGCGGAAGATCTGACCAACTATTTCTCCTCTCAGAAGAGCGACACGCTTACCAACATCGAATGGTTGAGACAGCGCGCTATGGCCCTTCAAACGGAGTTGACAAAGAGTTCCCAAACCTAATTTATCCGTGCGCATGGGGCAGAGCTTGCTTTGCCCCATGCAGCGCACTTTTCGGAGGATCCTATGAATAACCTTCCGCCCGTCGTCACGTCGGGTCAAATCGCTCTCATCGTCGTGCTCACCGTCGTCGCCGCCGCGCTTGCCGTGTTCGTCGCCCTGCTCTTTGTCGGGCTCGTGCGCAAGCGCAGATTTGCCGAGGCTTCGGAGATTGAATATCTGACGATGAGCTCCGATCGAAAATTCTTGTACCGTTTGAAGCGCGGTCTGTATCGCCTCCCGGATGCGACGTTCGCGCTTTTTTCCGTACATATCCCCAACCTTGCCAAAAAGTTCCGGAAGGCAGTCTGCGGCATCGCAAGGACGATCAAGGACGCCGCCGTTCACGGCGACTGGAAAACGCGCTGTTCCTTTGCGATCATGGGTTTTTCCTATCTCGCCCGCAAGCGCATCGCCCGCGGGCTGCTGTTCCTCGCCCTCGAAGTGTTCTACATTCTGTATATGGCGATCTTCGGCGGCTTCCAGCTCATGAAATTCTTCACCATGACGGAGGGGAACGTACACGGCATCCAGGAAGTCGAAGTGAACGGGGTGTGGACGTACGTACAGGGTGACAATACCCAGCTCATCCTCATCTACGGAACGTTGACGCTCATCTTCACGGTCGCCTTTTTGTACGGTTGGTATAAGAACATCAAAGCCGCCTATATGGCGCAGGAACTGGAAGAGGCGCACCGCCACATCCCGAACGCGAAAGAGGACATCTACAACCTCGTCGACGCGCAGTATCACAAGACGCTGCTCGCCGTCCCGCTCATCGGGCTCATGGTGTTCACGATCTTCCCGATCATCTTCATGATCTTCCTCGCGTTCACCAACTACGACAGCCAACACCTTCCCACCACGGAACCGCTGTTCACGTGGATAGGGGGGAAGAACTTTGCGGATATCTTCACGAACGGCATCGGGGCGAGCAGCACGCAGTTCGGACGCGTATTCGGACAGCTCCTCCTCTGGACGGTCATTTGGGCGATCTTTGCAACGTTCTCCAATTATATTCTCGGTATGCTCGTCGCCATCATCATCAACAAGAAGGGCATCCGTCTGAAAAAGCTTTGGAGAACGGTGCTCGTCATGACGATCGCCGTGCCGCAGTTCGTCTCCCTCCTTCTGATGTCGCAGATGTTCAGCGATTACGGCTTCATCAATTCGCTGTTCGGTACACGAATATACTTCCTCACCGCCCATACCGTGCTGCCCAAGGTCATGGTCATCCTCATCAATATCTGGGTGGGCATTCCGCACACCATGCTCATGGTCTCGGGCATCCTCATGAACATTCCCGCAGATCTCTATGAATCGGCGAAGATCGACGGCGCGGGTCCCGTGAAGCAGTACATGAAGATCACGCTTCCCTACATCCTTCACGTGACGACGCCTTCGCTCATCACCTCGTTCATCGGCAATCTCAACAATTTCGGCGTCATCTACCTTCTGACGAAGGGCGGACCCGCCATGTCGGCTCCCTACTCGGGCAGCGCGGGCGAGACGGACCTTCTCATCACCTGGCTCTACAAGCTCGTGTTCCAGGATAACTCCTACGCGATGGCGTCCGTCGTCAGTATCTTCATGTTCCTTCTGACCTCGGCGGTCTCGCTCGTTGCGTATAACCGTTCGAAGGCAGTCAAAAACGAGGAGGATTTCATGTGATGAAAAAGCATCTTCGCAGCAAAAAGGCGGTAGAGCGCGGCACGAACGCCGTCATCTACGTCATTCTTGTCATTATCAGCGTCATTTGGATCTTCCCGTTCGTCTATCTGCTCTTCCAGTCGCTCAGCGGCGACAATACGGGGACGATGGATTACTTCATCCCCCAGAAGTGGACGTTCGACAACTACATCCACCTCTTCCGCGGAGAGGGCGTAGAATTCGACGGTGACGTGGTATCGACGGCGAATATCCAGTTCCTGTCGTGGTACGGGAGGACCTTCCTCATCGCGGTCATCGTCACCGTGATTCAGACGCTCATCGTGCTCGTCACGAGTTATGCGCTCTCCCGTCTCCGCTTCAAGATGAGAAAGCCGCTCATGAACCTCATGCTCATTCTCGGCATGTTCCCCGGCTTCATGTCCATGACCGCGCTCTACTTCCTCTTGCAGCTCGTCGGGCTCACGGAGGACTTCGGTATGTTCGGACTCATCCTCGTCTACACGGGGAGCTCCTGTATGGGCTACTATATCTGCAAGGGCTTCTTCGACACCATTCCGAAGAGCCTCGACGAGGCGGCGCGGATAGACGGCGCGAACAGGCAGCAGGTGTTCTTCAAAGTCATCCTGCCGCTCTCCAAACCCATCATCATCTACACCATCCTCAATGCCTTTATGGGACCGTGGGGAGACTACATGTTCGCTTCCCTGCTCGTCACGCAGCCGGCGAACCAAACGGTCGCCGTCGGTATGCTCAAAATGCTCGACGTCGGGCATACGGGCACTTATGCGGACGCCTTCCCGCGCTTCTGTGCGGCGGGCGTGTGCGTCTCCATCCCCATCACCATTCTGTTCTTCATTCTGCAACGGTACTATGTGGAGGGAATTACGGGCGGCTCCGTGAAGGGTTGAGATGAAAAAGATTTTTCCGTTGTTTGCCGCAGGGTCGCTGTGTCTTGCGCTCACGCTCTCCGCGTGCGCGCCTTCGATCGATCTGCTCCCCGAAAATATCATCGACGACGATTACGACAACTATTACGAGATCTTTGTCGGCTCGTTCTGCGATTCGGACGGGGACGGCAGGGGAGACTTCAACGGCGTGACCCAAAAGCTCTCCTATATCCGCGACATGGGGTACACGGGGATTTGGCTCATGCCCATCTGCTCCTCCCCGAGCTATCATAAGTACGACGTTGCCGACTACTACGCCGTGGATGAGACATACGGCACGATGGAGGACTTCGAGAACCTTGTCGGCGAGGCGCACGCACTGGGCATCAAGGTCATCATCGACATGGTGTTCAATCACTCCTCGCGCAAAAACGAATGGTTCAAGCAATTCCTCGTCGCCCGCGCCGACAACGACGAATCGAACAAGTATTACGACTATTACAATTATTCGAGCAGCCCCATCGACGGCTATGCCGTGGCGGGCTCCGGCGACAGAACGGTGTACTACGAGGCGCGCTTCGACGCAAGCATGCCCGACCTCAACCTCGACAACGAGGACCTGAAAGAAGATTTGAAGGCGATCATGCGGTTTTGGCTGGTCGACAAAGAGGTGGACGGCTTCCGTTTCGACGCAGTGCGCTACTTCTATTACGGAGACTCGGAAAAGAGCTCGGATTTTATGGGTAAGCTCAAACAGTGGGCAGACGAGATTCTCGAAAAGGAGAAAGGCGAAGGCGCGCATGCCTATTTCGTCGGCGAAGATTGGTCGACGGAAGGGGAGATCTCCAAGTTCTACGAAAAAGGCAACGGGAGCACGTTCTTTGCCTTCAACGTGGCGCAGAGCGACCCGAGCTATATCTTCGATGCCATTTCCAGCGCGTCGAATCCCGCGATTCCGGGCGCGGACTATGCGGCGAACGTCTTTTACCGCTCCATGGGCAGGCTCGCGGAGATCGCGCACGGCGGCATTTCCGTGCCCTTCCTTGACAATCACGACACGACGCGCGTCGCTTCCACCTTCCGCAACCGGACGGACAAGATCAAGTTCGCCTACGGGCTGCTCTCCATGTATTCGGGGAACACGTTCACCTACTACGGGGATGAGCTCGGCGTCGAGGGCGTGAAGGACGACGGCGACGAGACGCTCCGCGTCGGCATGCTCTGGGAGGACAACACCGAGCTTCTGACGCCGTACGCCTCCATGGGCAAGGACGCGTCCGCCTATTATCATTACGGTTCGGTGCAAAAGCAGCTCTCCGACCCGAACAGTATTCTCAACTACTACAAACTGTGCAACAATGCGCGCAACGCCTTCCCCGCCCTCATGCGCGGCACGGCGGAGCGCCTCGAAAACGCAAACGAAAACGTTCTCGTGCTCAAAAAAACATATCGGGACGAGAGCATCACGGTTGTCATCAATTTTTCGACGGAAGAACAGACGGTGCAAAGTGTTGCGGGAACGCTCCGGCAGAGCATCTGCGTGAGCGGAAGCATCGAAGAGAGCGGATTCGCGCTCACCATGCCCGGGTTCTCCATCGCAATTCTATTATGAGGTGAAAAAGGATGAAAGGTAAGCTGTTTTTAGGATTGGCACTTGCATGTGCCGCACTCTTCACGGTCGTGGGATGCGCTCCCGGCGACGGTCCCGACGGTCCCGACGACCCTACCGAGGGCTCTTTCCCTCACGCGGCGAGCGAATACGTCCCCACCAAGGACGGGTTGATCGAAGAGAATATCATCGACGATAAGTACGATTCGTACTATCAGATCTTCGTCTATTCCTTCTGCGATTCCAACAATGACGACCACGGGGATCTGAACGGAATCACTTCCAAGCTCGAATATCTCCGCGGAATGGGGTACACGGGCATTTGGCTCACGCCCATCACCAAGGGCGGGGCGATCCATAAATACGACGTCACCGATTATAAGACAGTCGACCCGACGTTCGGCACCATCGCCGATTTCGATAAGCTGGTCAAAAGAGCGCACGAGCTCGGAATCAAAGTCATCCTCGATATGGTGTTCAATCACACCTCCATCAAGCACGAATGGTTCACGAACTGCGTGAAAGCGTTCCTCTCCAACGACAGGCAGAACAGATATTACGACTATTACACCCTTTCAAAGACCTCTTCGGGGCTGTACAAGTTCTCCAAGAGATACAATTACAACAATTCGATGCAGACGGTCTACTTCGAATCCTCGCAGGGACAGCAGGAGATGCCCGACCTCAATCTCGACAGCCCTCATGTCAAACAGGAATTGTCGGACATCATTGAATTTTGGATGAGCGAACACGATGTGGACGGCTTCCGTCTCGACGCCTGCAAGAATTACTTCAACAACAACACGAAGAGCGCGTCGTACGTCTCGTGGATCAAGGAAGAGGCATGCAAGTACAACCCGGACGCCTATATCGTCGGCGAGGTGTACGATAACGACAGCGTGATCTCCAGCTATTATTCCAACAGCACGGGCGACAGCTTCCTTTGGTTCCCCGAGGCATATTTCCCGTCTTGGAGCTGGAGCGGCAAGACATATCCCATCGTCAGCTGCACCAAACAGGCGGTCTCTGGCTCGTCGGCGGGCGTCGCTTCGGCTTACTTCAACGCGATGTCCTCCATGGTCAGCAAGGCTTCGGGCGGCATCCCGGCGCCCTTCCTCGACAGCCATGACACCGACCGCGTCGCAGACGGCGCCTTCGGCGGCAACGAGACGATGGTCAAGTTCGGGCAGATGCTCTTCGCCATGTACACGGGCAACACATTCACCTATTACGGGGACGAGATCGGCGCCATGGGCACCCGCGAACAGGACAGCATGACGGACGTCAACCGCCGTCTCGGGATGCTCTGGTGCAAGGACGATCTGGAAAACCATCCGCCCATCTTCATGAACGGCAGCACGCCCAACTATGCGTTCGAAGGCGTGGTCGAGCAGATCAAAGACCCCACAAGTATCCTCAACGTGGTCAAGAAGTGCAACAATGCGCGCAATGCCTTCCCCGCGCTCATGCGCGGCGCACCCACGCGCGTTACCTATGACGATGACGCCGTCCTCGTGATGAGAAAGACCTATTCGGGACAGTCGCCTATCACCATCGTCATCAACTTTGCGAACACGACCAAGACGGTCTCCACCGCCACGTTCACCGAAAAGGCGCTCAAATGGAACGTCTCCGCGAAGGGAGGCGATGTCACGGCAGAGGGGACGTCCCTGTCCATGCCCGCACTCTCGATAGCGATCTTGGGGTAAACTTATGAAGATGAAGAGGAAAACGTTCGCGTGTGCTCTGGCGCTCCTGTTCGGCGCGCTGAGCCTGTTCGGCGCCTGTGCTCCCGCAGACGGTCCCCAAGAGGGCGACGGTCCGCATACCCATACGTTTGCGCAGGGGTGGGAACACGACGAAACCCATCACTGGCACTCCGCGACCTGCGGACACCACGACGCGGAGACGAAACTTCCGCACAACTTCAACGACCAAGGCATCTGCACCGACTGTAAATTCGACCGCGGCGACGAGCCCGACCCCGACCTCGACACCAAGAACTACTATGTCGTCGGCGCCCTTTCCGGGATGCCGGGCGCAAGCTGGAACGACCTCGTCGAGGGCTGCAAATTCACCCGTCAGAAGCACAAGGATGCGGAAGGTCTCACTATCTCCACGCTCGAGCTCACTTTGACGGGCGGCAACGAGTTCAAGGTCGTCAACGACGGGTCCGGCACCACGTCCGCCTCCTATTGGGACGGCACCGAGATGGGGTACGGCACCATTCGGAGCGGGGACGCCGTTTCGAACTTCTCTTCGGGCGAAAACGACAACATCGTGTACAACGGGTCTGCGGAAAGCATCTTCCTCGTCACGCTGCATTCCTCGCAGAGCTGCGCCGGCAACTATCTCGTCATCGATAATTACGACGCGTCGCACGTGCACATCTTCTCCGATGATTGGGAGCACGACGCCACCTCGCACTGGCATCCCGCGACCTGCGGACACAGTGTCACGAGCGACCCCGTTCCCCACAACTACGACAACCAGCTCGTCTGCCGCGACTGCGGCTATGTGAGCGAGGATTCGCCCCTCCACGAGCACTCCTTTGCTGCGTCCTGGTCGCGCGACAAGGAATCCCATTGGCACGCGGCGACCTGCTCCCACATCACCGAGAAGAAGGATTACGGGAAGCATGTCTTCAACGACAAGGGCGTCTGCACCACCTGCAAATACCGTCCTTCCTCCGTGGGCGGGGACAACTACGATACTTACTACGAGATCTTCGTCTATTCCTACTGTGATTCCAATCACGACGGCATAGGCGACCTCAAAGGCATCACGTCCAAGCTCGGCTATATCGCGGACATGGGCTACACGGGCATTTGGCTCACGCCCATCCACCCGTCGCACAGCGAGAATCACAAGTACTCGGTCGATGACTACTACGATGTGGACGAGACCTTCGGCACGCTCGACGACCTCGACGAGCTCGTCTCGACGGCGCACGGTCTCGGCATCAAGATCATTCTCGACATGGTGTTCAATCACACGTCGCGCTACAATGAATGGTTCACGCAGGGCGTGCAGGCGTTCAAGAACGGAGATACTTCGAACAAGTACTACGATTACTACAACTTCTCCAACACGATGGTGAACGACGGCTATCGCCTCTATAACGGTGTGTATGCCGAGGCTTGGTTCGACGACAACATGCCCGACCTCAACCTTGCCAACCCCGACGTCAAAGAGGAACTCGCCAACGTCATGGAATTCTGGCTCATCGATCACGACGTGGACGGTTTCCGCCTCGATGCGGCAAAGCATTACTTCGGACCCTCGAACGCCCCGTATCATCAAGAGAGCGCGGCGTTCATCAAGTGGATCAACGAGACCGCGAAGTCGTATAAGGACAGCGCGTATGTGGTCGCCGAAGTTTGGGAGGGCAACGCCACGATCGGCAACTACTACGGTTGGAGCGATTCGGACAGCTTCTTCTACTTCCCGACTTCCACGGGCGGCAGCGGAGACATCGCGAGCGCAGTCAGTACCGCAATGGGCGGCAGCGGCGCGAGCGCGGCGAGCAAGTTCTACTCCTCCATGACGACGGCGATCAGCATCGCCTCGGGACACATCCCCGCGCCCTTCCTCGACAATCACGACGTCGACCGAATCGCGGATAAACTCAACAGGGATGCGAACAAGATCAAGTTCGCCTACGGGCTTCTCTCCCTGTACACGGGCACGACGTTCACCTACTACGGCGACGAGATCGGCATGGTCGGGACGCGTACGGCGTCGAATACGGATGCGGAGCGCAGATACGCCATGCTCTGGGATGTGTCGAACAAGCCGACGATTCAGGTGGACAGGTATCCGAACTCCTATGTGTTCGACGGTGTTGTCCAACAGCTCAAAGACGCCGCAAGTATCTTGAATTACTACAAAGCATGCAACATGATGCGCAAGAACAACCCCGCGCTCCTTCGCGGTACGCCTTCGCAGATCTCGAATACGGACGGGATGCTCATCTTCGACAAGGTGTACAACGGCGAAAAAGTCAGAGTTGCGGTCAACTTCTCGAACAGCGCAAAACAGATCACCGGGAACGGCACGCTCTCGGACTATGCAACACTGGACGGCAGCGAGATCACGCAGAGCGGCAACAGCGTAACGCTTCCCGCTTACGGCATCGCGATCTTTGCTTAAAATCGATAAATTCAATGGAGAAGAGGAAATGAGGAAAAAATCGATAGCTTTTGTTTTAGTGCTTCTATTGGCTGCGCTGAGTCTTTTCGGCGCCTGCGCTCCTACCGACCCCGAAGAGAACGGACATACCCATACGTTCTCTGAGGGGTGGGAGCATGACGAAACTTATCACTGGCACCCCGCGACCTGCGGGCATCACGATGCGGAAACCAAGTCCAAACATACCTTTGACGACAAGGGCGTCTGCACCGAATGTAAGTACAATCCCTCCATGGCGAGCGGGGACAACTACGATACCTACTATGAGATCTTTGTCTATTCCTACTGCGATTCCAATCACGACGGCATAGGCGACCTCAAAGGCATCACGTCCAAGCTCGGCTATATCGCGGACATGGGCTACACGGGCATTTGGCTCACGCCCATCCACCCGTCGCACAGCGAGAATCACAAGTACTCGGTCGATGACTACTACGATGTGGACGAGACCTTCGGCACGCTCGACGACCTCGACGAGCTCGTCTCGACGGCGCACGGTCTCGGCATCAAGATCATTCTCGACATGGTGTTCAATCACACGTCGCGCTACAACGAATGGTTCACCGAGGGCGTGCAGGCGTTCAAGAAGGGGGACTCCTCGAACAAGTACTACGATTACTACAACTTCTCCGACACGATGGTGAACGACGGGTACCGCTTCTATGACGGCGTGTATGCCGAGGCTTGGTTCGACGACAACATGCCCGACCTCAACCTTTCCAATCCCGACGTCAAAGAGGAACTCTCCAACGTCATGGAATTCTGGCTCGTCGACCACAATGTGGACGGCTTCCGCCTCGACGCGGCGAAGCACTACTTCGGACCCTCGAACGCCCCGTATCATCAGCAGAGCGCGGAGTTCATCAAGTGGATCAACGAGACCGCGAAGTCCTACAAGAGCAATGCCTACGTGGTCGCCGAGGTCTGGGAGGGCAGCAATACCATTCGCAACTACTATACTTGGAGCGATTCGGACAGCTTCTTCTACTTCCCGACGTCGGGCGAAGGCGATATCGCAAGCATGGTCAACACCGCAATGAGCGGCGGCGCGAGCGGCGCGAGTAGCGCGGCGACTCGGTTTTTCAACGGCATGACGACCGCGATCGAAATCGCCTCGGGGCACATTGCCGCGCCCTTCCTCGACAATCACGACCAGGACCGCATCGCGGACATTCTCGGCATGGATGCGAACAAGATCAAGTTCGCCTACGGGCTTCTCTCCCTGTACACGGGCACGACGTTCACCTACTACGGCGACGAGATCGGCATGATCGGGACGCGCACGGCTTGGAATACGGACGCAGAGCGTCGGTTCGCCATGCTCTGGGATTCGGAGAATCCGCCCACGATCGAGGTCGACAGATACGAAAACTACTATCAGTTCGACGGCGTCAAGCAGCAGCTCGACGACCCCGCAAGCATTTTGAATTACTACAAAGCATGCAACCTGATGCGCAAGAATCATCCTGCGCTCCTTCGCGGAACGCCCACGCGCCTTTCAAGTTCGAACGGAGTCCTCATCTTTGACAAGGTGTACGACGGCTCGAGGGTCAGAGTTGCGGTCAACTTCTCGGACAGCGCAAAGCAGGTCGACGCGGCAGGCACGCTCTCGGGCTATGCCACGCTGGACGGCAGCGAAATCATTCAAAATGGAGATAATATCACGCTTCCCGGCTACGGAATCGCGATCTTTTCGTAAAAAATCAAACCGAATAAGGACGGTAAATCCATGGCAAATTTAAGTCTGAAACACATCTATAAGGTCTATCCCAACGGCGTAAAGGCGGTCAGCGACTTCAATATGGAGATCGAGGACAAAGAGTTTATCGTCTTTGTCGGTCCGTCGGGCTGCGGAAAGTCCACAACGCTGCGCATGATCGCGGGTCTCGAGGACATCACGGCGGGCGAGCTCACCATCGGGGATACCGTCGTCAATGACGTGGAACCCAAGGACAGGGACATCGCGATGGTGTTCCAGAACTATGCGCTCTACCCGCACATGACGGTGTTCGAGAACATCGCCTTCGGCTTGCGGCTGCGCAAATTGCCCAAGGAAGAGATCAATAAAAGGGTGCTCGAAGCCGCCGAGATCCTCGGCATCACCGAATATCTCGGCAGAAAGCCCAAGGAGATGTCGGGCGGACAGCGCCAGCGCGTCTCGCTCGGAAGAGCCATCGTCCGCGAGCCCAAAGTCATGCTCCTCGACGAGCCGCTCTCCAACCTCGACGCAAAACTGCGTACCGCCATGCGCTCGGAGATCTCCAAGCTGCACAAGCGGCTGAACACGACGTTCATCTACGTCACGCACGACCAGATCGAGGCAATGACGATGGGCACGCGCATCGTCGTCATGAAGGAGGGCTTCGTCCAGCAGATCGATACGCCCAAGAACCTCTATCATTATCCCATCAACAAGTTCGTTGCGGGCTTCATCGGGACGCCGCAGATGAACTTCTTCGAGGGAACGCTCACCCGCAAGGGCGACGTCGTGGAGATCGCCTTCTTCGGCACGGATGCGCGCATCAGCGTGCCCTATACCTACTTCTATAAGACCCGTCCGGACTACCTCACGGGGGAAAAGACCGTCACCATCGGGTTGCGCGCGGAGGACATCTCCCTCGACCCCGAGGTCGTGAGCAAGTCCGCAGCCGTCGTCAAAGTTAAGGTGTCCCACAAGGAGGAGCTCGGCAACGAGACGCTCATCTACGGCGACATCAGCATGGAAGGGGACGGCTTCACCGAGAGCAATACCCGCGTCATCATCAAGAGCTATGAGGACGTTGCGCTCACGCCCGGCGAGACGGTGAATGCCGCGCTCGATCTCGACAAGGTGCACCTCTTCGACAAGGAAACGGAGGTCTCCATCCTTCCCCGCATCCCCGAATTCAACTATCTCGACTGCGAAGCGCGCGGCGGTGTGCTCACCTTCCTCGGACAGACCTTCCGGCTCCCGCCCGCTATTCATTTGGACGACGGCAACTATCAGCTGCTCATTCCCACCGATGCCTTCCGCCTCGGCGGGGACATCGGGCTTGCCTGCGTGGAGACCGAGGTCGTCGGCGGCAAGACGCTCTGCTCCTTCGAGCTCGGCGGCAGACGGCTCTTCGCACTGCTTGAAGGCGTCCATGCGGGCGAACAGGTGAGGCTCTCCTTTGACCCCAAGCGCATCTCCGTGTTGCGCGGGACGGAAGAAGTCGTCAGCCCGCTTCCCTCGGTCGCTTCCTTCGACGGCATGCTCAAAAAGGTCAGGGAAGTCCGCGAGGTCGAAAAGAAGGGCAAGATCAAGCGCAAAAAGGTGGTCGAGTTCCGTCTCGCCATCGAAAACGCGCTGTTCAATGCGCCCGAGAAGATCTCCGACAAGCTCATCACGGTGCTCTCCGTCCATCGCGCGTTCACGTCGAAACTGCGCTTCGAATGCAGCCCGTATGACATCACGTTTGCACAAGAGGGCGTCTCTGCAACGGTCGAGGAGTTCCTCGACTATGGCACGGAGCGCTTCGTCCGCTGCAATGTCGGCGGCAAGTCCGTCGTCGTCGCGACCGCGGAACCGGTGGAGGGAGAGGTGCATCTCGTGCCCGATCTCGATAAGCTCGCCGTCATCCAGTCCGACCTCGACATTCGCATCATCTGAAAATTTTCAAAGGAAAAAGCGGAGCAAAAGCTCCGCTTTTTTGCATATTTATCGAAAATTTCCACGTTTTTCCATTATTTCGATGAATATCGAAATACTATTTTGTACCGTCGGAAGTATTTTTTTCCGCCCTCGTGCGATAAAATAATCATGATGGACAGATCGTTGAAGGAAAACAGAAAAGCGCGCGCGGTCGAATTCTTGGAGGACATGCTGCGCGGGGCGGCGATCGGGGTCGCCTTCATCATTCCCGGATTTTCGGGCGGGTCGGTCGCGGTGCTGCTCGGCGTGTACGAGAAGATCGTGGAGGCGCTTGCAGACCTCTTCAAGCACTTTGCAAAGAGCGTGCTTGCGCTGTTGCCGGTCTTGCTGGGCGCGGCGGTCGGCGCCGCCGCCATGATCTTTCCCATCCGCTGGGGGCTGGAATATTTCCCCGTGCCGACCGTGACCCTCTTTGTAGGTCTTGCGATCGGCGGGCTTCCCGCCGTCAAAGAAAAGGCGCCGGGCAGACCCACCAAGCGCAATCTTCTCGCGTTTTTTATCCCGTGTGCGGTGGCGGCGCTTCTCGCGTTTCTCCCCGAGACGTCGCACGCGGAGGGATTTTTATCCCGTCTCGACGCAGGGGGCTATTTCGTTCTCTTTGCGGTCTGCGCCCTCGCCGCCTGTGCGCTCGTGGTCCCCGGGATCTCCGGCTCCATGCTGCTTCTCGTATTCGGCTATTACGACCCGCTCGTGCGCATGCTCACCGCACTCTTTACGGGCGCGGGGGAGCCCGTGATGCTCCTCGTGATCGCGGTCGCCGCAGCGGGGATGGCGACGGGCGCGTTCGCCGTTTCCGTCCTCATGAAGCATTTGTTGAAGCGCTATCCGCGGGCGACCTATTACGCCATCCTCGGCTTCATCGCGGGTTCCGTGGTCGCGATCTATGCGCCGTTTGCGCGCTCGCAGGCGGCGATGCCGCCGTGGCATTGGGCGCTCGCCGTAGCCCTGCTCTTTTTGGGAGCCGCGCTCTCCCTTCTGTTTTTGCGCCTCGCCAAGAGGAAGGCAGCGTAAAGTCCGCGCGGATTTTTTGCCGTCAAAGCTTCGATACGGTCGTCCCCGCCGTCGGGGAGGGAGAGCGGGAACTCGTTTTCCGCTCTTTGCTTTTGCAAAAACGTGCGTCTTTTTAGTTGATGAAATCCGCAAGATATGGTATAATCTGTATGAAAAATTGCTCAGAGGTAGAAATGTTACAAGTAAACGGAGTCGGCTTACAGTACGGCAGCAAAAAATTATTCGAAGATGTCAACCTGAAATTCACGAAGGGGAACTGCTATGGCATCATCGGCGCGAACGGCGCGGGGAAATCCACCTTTTTGAAGATTCTTTCGGGGGAGATCGAACCCAACAAAGGGGAGGTCATCCTCGACAAGAACGAGCGCATGAGCGTGCTCGCGCAAAACCAGAACAAATTCGACGGCGAGACGGTTCTCCGCACGGTCATGCTCGGACATGGTAGGCTCGTAGAGATCATGGACGAGAAGGAAGAGCTGTATTCCCATGCGGAATTCACCGAGGCGGACGGCGTGCGCGCCTCCGAACTCGAAAGCGAATTTGCCGAGCTCGGCGGCTGGGAAGCGGAGAGCGAAGCAGAGACCCTCCTCAACGCGCTCGACATCCCGTCGGAGCTCCACGGTGCGCTCATGGGGACGCTCGACGCCAAGCAAAAGGTCAAGGTGCTGCTCGCGCAGGCGCTCTTCGGCAATCCGGACGTGCTCCTTCTCGACGAGCCCACCAACAATCTCGACCTCAAAACGACGCGCTGGCTGGAAAATTATCTTCTCGACTTCGAAAACACCATCATCATCGTCTCGCACAACCGTCACTTTCTCAACAAAGTGTGCACCCACATCTGCGATGTGGATTACGGAAAGATCAACCTGTATCTCGGAAATTACGACTTTTGGTATCAGACGTCCCAGCTCATGGCGCGCCAGCAGCGGGACGCCAACAAGAAAGCGGAGCAGCGCGCGGCGGAGCTCAGAGAATTCATCGCGCGGTTCGCGGCGAACGCATCCAAGTCGAGGCAGGCGACTTCGCGGAAAAAGGAACTCGAAAAGCTCACCATCTCGGATTTCAAGCCCTCCCTCCGGAAATATCCCTTTATCGACTTCAAGTTCGAGCGGGAGATCGGGAACGATATCCTCATCGTCGAAAATCTCACCAAGAACGGGTATTTCCGGGACGTCTCGTTCACCGTCCAGAGAGGGGACAAGATCGGGGTGCTTTCGGACAAGTCCACGTCCGTCACCATGCTCTACGATATTCTCGCCGGGAAAGAGACAGCGGACGCGGGCAGCGTAAAATGGGGCAAGACGATCGAGATGTCCTATTTCCCGCAGAACAACAACGAATATTTCGAAGGGGTATCCCTCACCCTCGTGCAGTGGCTGTCGCAATTTTCCAAAGACCACTATGAGGAGTATCTGCGAGGCTGGCTGGGACGCATGCTGTTTTCGGGAGAGGAGGCGCTCAAAGAGGCAAAGGTGCTCTCGGGCGGGGAAAAGGTGCGGTGCATGCTCGCCAAAATGATGCTCGAAGGGGGCAATTTCCTCATCTTCGACGAGCCCACCAACCATCTCGACCTCGAATCCATCACGGCGCTCAACAACGGGCTGA
Source organism: uncultured Clostridia bacterium (assembly GCA_947625385.1). Taxonomy (GTDB): domain Bacteria; phylum Bacillota; class Clostridia; order Christensenellales; family Borkfalkiaceae; genus Gallimonas. Next base: position 1,523 of record CANQOB010000014.1, on the reverse strand, counting down.
CGGCATTCCGTGGCTGTATGCTCCTCACCTCGCACGACGAGGAACTCATGAATACCGTCTGCAACCGAATCATCGTCCTCGACGGGACAAAGACCTTCGACCGAACGGTGACATTCGACGAATACGCCGATCTCATCAGCGGATAAAGAGACGGGAGCCCGACGCGCAGTCGGGTTTTTTGTATCAGGAAATTTACAAAATCCCGCAAAAAAATAGGGTGTAAACCGTTGAAAAATTTTCGGGAAAATGCTATACTGTAAAATGAACTATTCCACAGACTTCTCCAAAGGAGAAGAAGGAGGCATTTCGTGAACGGAATCGGACGGGGAGACGAGAATCCCAAAAAGCCCGCGATCTTCACCCGTGAGACGGTGGGCATGATTCTGCTCCTGTTCAGTGCGCTCATTCTGCTGTTTACGGCGACGGGGCGGTTTATCTTCGGCGACATCGGTCAGGCGATCGCCGCATTTTTCGTGGGGCTTGCGGGATTTTTTGCATACCCGCTTCTCATCTTCGGCATCTACGGCGGCGTCTCTCTCGTCGCAGGCAAGTCGTTCATCCCGCGCCGCTGGCTGCTGCGGGGCACTCTCGTCGCGCTCGGCGTCTTTTTTATCGTACATACCGCCACTGCGGAACGCTTCTTCATCGACCCCGAAACCTCCTATGCGCACGGCTACGGACCCTACCTTGCGGGCTGTTGGAGCGCGGCTTCCTCCGCCATCGCGGAGGGGACGGGCGGCGGCGTGCTCTTCGGGCTCATCGCCTATCCCGTGCGCCTTTTGCTCTCCGCACCGGGCGCCTATATCGTGTTTTCCATCCTCACCGTGCTCGCGGTATTTTATTTCCTCATGCTCACGCCCTTGAAGGCGCGTCTCTTCCCCGTGGAGAGACGCCCGCGCGAGACCAAACGCGAACGCAAGGAGATGACGTTCGACGACCTCGAACCGCAGCCGCGCTCTCCGCTGCCCGAACCCGGCGCCCATGCGCCCGCCGAAGCGCCGCGACCCGCTCCTGCGCCGACGCCCGCACCCGCGGCAACGGAGGACCCTTATGCCCGCAGCCGGGATATTTTGTTCCGCGGAGACCCTGCGGCAAGCTACCGTTCCAACCTAATTTTCAACAGCGATTCCGCCTTCAACCGCACTGCCCGCCGTTCGAGCGTGCAGCCCGTGCGGGAGGAGGGGACGAGTTATGCGGGCAGCTATTCCCGGGAGGCGGAGCAGCCCCGCGAATCCATGCCCAAACGCGTGATCTCGGACGAATTCAACTATCCCGAGCGTCCTTCCTATCATGCGCCCGACCCCGCGCCGGCGCCCGTGCGTCCAGAACCGTTGCGTTCGGAGCCTGTGCGCCCCGAGCCGTTGCGCTCCGAGCCGTTGCGTTCGGAACCCGTGCGTTCCGAGCCGTTGCGCCCCGAGCGCATGCCCGCACCGGAGGATTTCTCCTCCGCGCCCAATGTCTTTGACGAACCGGAGCTCCCCACGCCTTCCTATCTTGCCGAGCCTGAGCCGCCCAAGCCTGCG
>CANQOB010000013.1 GCA_947625385.1 uncultured Clostridia bacterium | reverse complement strand
TTCATAAAACTTTTCTCCTTTGTCCGCCGTTTGCGGATACGTCTATTATATTCTTACTTTTGTAAGAAGTCAAGCAATTTTTCTTACTTTTGTGAGAAAATATGGATATGGAACAGAACATGCCGTTTGGAGAAAGTCTGCTCGAACTGCGCAGGGAGCGCGGCGTCGGGCAAGTCGAGTTGGCGCGGGCGATCGGCGTGAGCAAGGGCATCATCAGCCTGTGGGAAAACGGCAAACGGGAGCCCACGCTCTCCAATCTCATCGCCCTTTCGGAGTTCTTTCAAGTCTCTCTCGACGATCTCGCGGGAAGAAGATACTGAGCTCATATCGCGGCAAGCGGCGCATACAATAGAGTATGCGGACCCATATCAGGCGCGGCGGAATCGTATTTTTCGCCGCTGTTTTCATCTTTTTTATCGCCGTCTCCGTCTTGATCGGCGTCTTTGCCTATCGGGGCAGGGATATCGCCACCGTCTCCCTTTCCAAGCGGTATTACTTCCTCATCCGCGACTGCGAGAGCACGACTGCGGGCGCCGTCGCGGGAGAGAGTTACTTCGCGGGCGGCGCGGGATTTTTGCTCGAATCGGAGAACGCCGTGGTGCTCGCGGGATACTATTCCGAAAGCGACGCGGCGTTCGTCGAGGGTACCATGTCCGCGAAGGGCGTTCCGGTACGCGTTCTGATGAAAGAGCTCTCCCCCTTTGCCGTCAACGGAGAAGCGGCGTCCTGTGCGCAGCGCATCGAGGCGTGCGGAGAGGTCATGGACGACGCCGCCCGTCTCCTTTTCGACGCAGCGAACGGGCTCGAACGGAACACGCTCTCGCAGGAAGGGGCGCGCGCCGCCGTGCTCGGCGCCGCGCAATCGCTTGCGGGGCTTGTGCGCGGAAACGAAGGAGCCGCCTTTTCCCTGCTCAATCCCGAGCTCTCCCGCATCGGACAGCGTGCGCGGGAACTCTCCGCGGGCATTCTCTTTGCGAAAGACCTCCGCTATTTGCAGGTCAAACTTCTCTTTACCGTCCTCGGACTCGACGGTTATTTTGCATAATGCACCGAAAATCGCTTTACAGCGCCTTGCCTGCGGGTGTATAATGGACACCGTTGCAGGATGTTCCTTGCCCAACCATCCTCGCAACGCTCCGCCCTGCGGAAGTGCACAGATGTGCAATAAAAAACAAGGAGCGCTGTATGAAGCGAAAATTTCAAACCTTTTTCCGGGCGTTCGGACTACTTTTGCGCAGTGTCCCCGCGCTCACCTTCTCCCTCTTCCTTCTGGCAGTTTTCGCCATGAACCTGCTCGCCAACAAGAGCTTGAACATCCCCCTCGATTGGCTCGCCCTCGACTGCGGAATCATCGTCTCATGGGTGTCCTTTTTGTGCATGGACGTACTCACCAAGCACTTCGGACCCGGGGCGGCGACTCTTCTCTCTTTGACAGCCGTGGTCGTCAATCTCCTCTTCTGCCTCATTTTCTTCCTCGCGAAGCTCATTCCGGGCACATGGGGCGCGTTTTACGACTTCGGAGAACAACCCGTCGTCAACGAAGCGCTCGATTCGACCTTCGGCGGGACATGGTATGTCGTCATGGGCAGCACGGTCGCCTTTGCCGTCTCCGCCGTCATCAATAATTTTACGAATTTTGCCATCGGAAAACTGTTCCGGAAAAATCCCGACGGCTTCGGGGCGTACGCCTGCCGCACCTATCTTTCGACGGCGGTCGCACAGTTCGCGGACAACCTTGTCTTTGCGCTCATCGTCAGCCTGAATTTCTTCGGTTGGAGCATCGTGCAGTGTTTGACTTGCGCGGCGACGGGCATGGTCGCAGAGCTCCTTCTCGAACTTGTGTTCTCGCCCGTGGGCTACCGCATCTGCAAAAAATGGAAAACGCGCGAGGTCGGGAAGGAGTACTTCACCTACCTCGCGGGCATCAAAAACGGGACACAGGGGTCTGCTTTATGAAAATTCTCGTCACAGGCACAAGCAAGGGCATCGGGCGGGCGATCGCGGAAAAATTCCTCGCGTGCGGACACGACGTGTTGGGCATCGACGTCCTTCCCCCCTCCCTTTCGCATGCGCGCTACACCCATTCGGTCGCCGACATCGCAAAGGACGCTCTCCCCGCGGCGGACGGGGTGGAGATTCTCATCAACAATGCGGGCGTCCAGAACGACGGCAGGGACATCGAAGTCAATTTGCAGGGGACGATGCGCGTCACGGAGACCTACGCGATGCAGCCGCGGATAAAGAGCGTCCTCTTCATCGCCTCCGCGAGCGCCTCCACGGGCGCGGAATTTCCCGCCTATGCGGCGAGCAAGGGCGGGGTCGTCGCCTACATGAAAAACGTCGCGCTGCGCGTGAGCGCGTGGGGCGCGACGGCAAACAGCCTCTCCCCCGGCGGCGTGACGACGGAGCTCAACGCACCCGTCATGCAGGACACCGAAAAGTGGCGCGCGATCATGGAAGAAACCCCGCTCAAAAAATGGGCGACCCCCGAAGAGATCGCGGAATGGGCGTATTTCCTCACCGCCGTGCAGAGGTCGATGACTGCGCAGGACCTCCTCGTCGACAACGGAGAGGCGGCGCGTGCAAACTTTATCTGGTAAAAAAAGGAGGCTGTGTGCCTCCTTTTCGTTCATTCGATGAGTTCGTCGACGGTGCGGCGGATGACGCGCAGTTCGCGGACGTTGAGGGAGTAGATGAGCGTCTGCGCACGCCGCGTGACGGTCACGAGCTTGCTCTCTTTGAGCACGGAGAGGTGATGCGACACCGTCGCGGGCGCGAGAGAAAATTGGTCGGCGATCTCCCCCGCCGTGTACGGTCTGCTCTTCAACAGCTGTACGATCTCCCGCCGCGTTGCGTCCGCCATTGCCTCCCAAATGCCCTTTTTCATCGCTTTCTCCTCCGTAAGTGATTTTATTGTATCACAGGAAATCGCCGTTGTCAAGCGGAAAAATGTATTTCGAGAATAATCGAATTAAAGTTTTTTTTGGGGAGAACCAAAACAAAACCAAGCAAAAATCCGCCGTTTCGGCGGATTTTTGCTTGGAAAACAGATTATTCGAAGGGAACGGGCTGTACGGTGTAAGACGCGTTTTCTTGCCATGCTCTGTTGTTGGCGCTCTTCGAATCGTACAGGAAGAAGCGGAAGCTCTGCGTTCCCGCGGCGAGCGGCAGGAGCTGTCCCAAGCCGCCCACTTCGCCCTCGGCGCTTTCGAGCTCGCTGAGATTGACATCGAACTCCTCGAGTCCGCTCGCCCGAGCGGGGTCGAGCCCGCGCAGCGAGAGCTGTGAATAATTTCTGCCGCCGCCGTACACCGCGATGCCGCCGTGCACATAGTTCACGCCGTCCTGCGCGTCGACGATGCTCCCGTAACGGGACGGGTCGTTGCTGCTGACGTACTCGATCATGGCACCGATATCCAGTTTGAGCGGAAAATCCGGGGAATTCGCCTGAATGAGGGTCTCGCTGTTGACGTTTTTCAAATCTTTCCAGTCGTACATTCTCACGTCCCCTTCAAGCCTGACCGTCGCCGCAAACGACGTGCCGCCCACGCCGACCCACTGTCCGATGACCTCGTGCCCGGCATACCGTCCGCCCTCGCACAGCGCTTCCCCCGCGAAGTTCGACTCGACGCCCACACAGAACAGTCCGCTTGTCGAGAGCACGCAGTCGGCGATTGTAAGGTCGGTGAGCACATACGTCGAATAGAAGAAGTCGTCGTCGAGATAGCTGTCCGTCTGCGACTGATAATTTCTGCCGTTTCTGTCCGTGAGATAGGGCTCTCTTCCGAGGCGGGCGCTTGCGCGCAGAGCCCGGTTCGTCCCCGTCTTGACGATAAATTCCCTGCTATGCGAGAGGATACATCCCTCGATGCGCACAACGATCCGGTCCTGAGACGTCGTACGGTTCTCGGACAACGATTCGATGAAGTAGTTCGTGCCGCTGCGGTTCCCGCCGTACACGCGCACGACATTGCGCCCGTTGCGGATGCGGCAGTTGAAAACGTTGACGTCCGCGTTGATCTCGAGAACGGTGCCGGTATTGTTGAGCGTGGTCAGATCGTCGAGCTGCGTCTCGGGATTTCTGCGCGATTCGTCGCTGCACCCGAGGAGCTCCGCGTTATAGATCGTCACCCCGTCCGTGCGGCAGAGGAACACGATATTGTCCTGTGCGGCGACGGACGCCATATCGCCCAGCTTGACGAGGGCGCGCGGTCCCTTGAAGAAGAGCGGCTCTCCCGCATTCCCCTGCGCGTTGGAGAAATATTCCCCGCAGACCGTATACCCGTTGCCGTACAGATCGTTCTTGATCTCCGCCACATAGCTGACGTACGCCTGCTCGTCTTGCCCCGTCGTCTCGTAGAACTGCGTGTTATAGGTGGAGCGCATGCTCTTGATCATGCCCCGTCTGGTCTCGACATCGAGCGCCCTGCCGAAGTCGTCGGTGCCGAGCATGATGTCCGCCCCGAGGACAACGGGATTGCCCGCCGCCGTCTCCGTGAAGAATTGGTTGCTCGTCGTGACTTCGACCGCTTCGCTGTCCACGGTGAGGACGATATCGCTCCCCACGGGAGTCTCGTCTGCGCGCCATTCCGCATTGCCCTTCCAGTCGGCATGCAGCGTGACGGTCCCCTTCCCCTTGATGTCGAGGAAGATGCAGCCGTCCTCCATGAGCGGTTCGCCGAAGTCATCGCGGACGACCTCCGCGATCTTGGAGGAGACCGAAAAGTCGAGGTCGTAAATGCCGTCCGCGAGGGCGCCCGAGGGGCTGTACGCGGTCACGGGGACGGGATAGATGTTCTTGACTTTCTCTCCGTTCTCGTATTTCAGACCCGCAACGGCGCGGCTCTTCGCAAGTCCCAGTCTGGTGTCCACGCCCGTCACCTCGATGACGTTGTTGATGACCTCCACGACGACTTCGTGCGCGTCCGAATTATAGATGGGCTCGCCGTTGCGGAGCGCCTCGACGACGAGGATGAAGGTATCCCGTTCGTTCGCGGTGATCGTACAGACCGAATGATCTTCCCCGGCGGAGAGATCCATGTCGAGTTTATTCATGTCCTCGACGTTGTACGCGTCCCAACGGTATGTGATGCCCGTGGTCGCGACGTTGGGGACGGCATAGAAGGAGACGGGCGTGCCCATCAGGATGTTGGTCCCCGCCTCTTCGTCAAATACGGGCATATCCGTGCGGATGCTGAACAAAAACTCCTGCGGCGTGACGGTGACCGTCCTCGATTTTCCGCCCGCGGTGACATAGAACGTGAATTCCTCGCCGTCCTCGACCGGGGGAAGCTCCGCTACGACCTGCCAGCCGTTTTGGGTGCCTTCGACTTGCGAGATTTCGACGGATTCCGCGTCTGCGCATTCGACCGCGGGTTTCTCTGCCGCCTCGATGAAAAATTCTGCGCGGTTGGCTTCCCTGTCATACTGCACGGCGGTGCGTGCGTCCGTCTCTCCGTTGACGGAGAATCCCGCCGAGGCGAGCTCCGGATTGACGACATCGAGTTCCACGTGCCGCACGAGCGTTCCGTCCACCCCGCTCGGGATGACGACGTCGAACGCCGTTTTCCCGGTGAAGGGCAGCATGAGCGTCCCCCGCGAGAGATCGGGGCGGACAAAGCCCTCCGAGATCTCGAACGACGGGCTGAGGTAGGTGTTGGGTTTCAAGCGGATACTGTATCCGTACTGCCCCGCGGGGACGGCGGCGGTGTAGCCGTCTCCGTCCGCTTCGAGCACGTCGTTTTTGCCCGCATCGTCCGCCTTGTAGAGCGAAAAATCAAACGCATAGGGCTTGGACGCACCCACGATCGCCGTGATGCTGTCCTCGAAGCCGCCGTCCTTGCTGACGGCGACGATGCGCACCGTTCCCACCGCATGCGCGCGAATCTTGTCCGTACCGCTGCTGTCGGTCACGACCTCCACCACGCCGCCCGCAGCGACCTCTTCCTCGGACATCGAGCCGGAGATGCGCTCATAGCGGTATTCGAACGCGCGGTTGCTCGCGTTCGCCGGGGTGACGCGGGGCGTGATCTCGAAGGTCTCGCCGTAGTCTGCAAGGTCGATGGTGACGGTATCGTTCGGATAGCGCTCCATGATCTCTATCCCGTTTGCGGTGATCGGCACGTCCAGACTTGCCGTGTTCACCGCGCTGTACACGACGAGCACAAACAAAATGGGCAGAACAAGCATGAGCGCAATGATATTCTTTCTCACATTTGACCTCCCCCGCTGAACTCATGGTATTTCTTTCCGAGTTTGCGTATGAGATAATAATAAGCAAGTCCGGCGGCGCACATCGACACGACGCCCACGATGAGATAGGTGAGATAGTCGAGCCCGACGACGGGGCGGAGCGCAAAGACAAGGCGCAAGAGGAGCACGCTCCCGCCGACGAGGAAGGAGACCGCCATGCCGAGCACGATGACCGCGCTCACCGTATTGCCGGATTCCTTGATCTCGCCGTCCTCCTCGGTGGAGAACTTGGCGTGATTGAAGTCGTAGCGCGTGGCGAAACAGATCTGCGCAAAGCTGCACAGAACGCCGCCGAGGAAGATGAAGAGCGCCGCCCACCACACGATATAGCCCGTGGCGGCGAGCAGCACCGCGCTGATGAGCTGGGAGACCGCCGTCACGAACAAACAGAGCAGCACTTTGGAGAAGAACACCGCTTTATAGTCGATGGGATAAGCCTTCTCCGAGAGGAACATCTCCCCTTCGCGGCTGATATTCGTCGCGCAGAACACGTTCGTGAGCGCACCGAAGAGAAACGTCAAGAGAATCGCGATCTCCACATTGCAGTTCATGCCGACGAGCTTCGTGACGATGGAGGAGCCGATCGTCATACAGAAGTACACCATGAGCGGCATGACGACCGCGACCGAAAAGTACGAGAACGTGTAGGAGGGCGTGCGGAAGATGAGCAAGAAGTCCTTTTTCATCAGCGCAAGGAAGGGATGCTTTTGCTGTCTTATCTCGCTCTTGCGGCGAATGAAGTTGACGTCCCCCGCGATTCTCGACTGCATCACCCAGCGCATGAGGCTGCGGATGACGACGAGCGCAATCACGAGACAGACCACGAGCACGCCCAGAAGCCCGAGCCCGGCGACGAGCAGATTCTGTCCGAGAAGGAAGTCCGCTATCCACACGCCGGGATAGAGGTATTTCGTCACCGTCTGCAAGAAGCTCATCACCTGTTCGTTGAAGAAATAGCGGAGAGAATCCCCGAGGAGCATATCCCGCACCGCGCCGAGCACGACGGAGTACACATAGAAGAGCGCTCCCGTCAGCAGCGTGATGAGGATAAAGTACAGAACGAAACGGTTTTTGAGAAACTGTTTGACGGCATGGTACGGCATCGCGACCAAAGCGGAGATCGCAAGCGAGACGAGCGGGAGCAGGAAGCAGAACACCGCCGTCATCAGATAGAAGATCCAATCCTGCGGGACATGGATGGCGACCGTAACGTTCACGGAGAGCACGCACGCCGCAGAGACCAAGAGCTGCCCGAAATAGATAGAGATGAGCTTCGCCACAAAGATCGTGCGCGCACCCACGGGCATCCCCATGAGGAGCTTGATGTCGTCCGCGTCGAAGAGACGGCGGTTGATCTGCGAGATTCCGCCGATCACGAGGAAGAGCAGGATGAGCGTGTACACGATGGAGAGAAGTTCGTAAAGACGCGTTCTTTCCTGTAAGACGCCCGCCGTCTTGACGGAGAGATAGATGTCGGTGAACCGTCCGAAAAAGACGATGAACACCGCAAGAAACACCGCAACGAGAAACCAGCGAAGAAGAAACCCGAATACATCGAAGTTTCCCTTTTTATAGGCGGATGCACGCTCTTGCAGCTGTTTGCGGAGGAGCGTTCCCACTTGTCTGAAATCAATCCTGTCTTTCATGCTTTAAGAAATACTCCTCGAAGTCGAAATTGGGGTCTACCGTCATGAGACGTTTGATGTTGAGATCGTCGAGCTGATGCCCCGTGCGGAGAAGCACGACGCGGTCGCACATCCTCGCCACGGTGATGAGGGCGTGGGACGAAAAGATGATACAGTTGCCCTTGTTCGCATACTCGCGCATGAACTGCTGCACCGCGTGCATGGTGCGCGGGTCGAGACCGGTCATCGGCTCGTCCAAAACCCACAGCTTGGGCATGTGCATAAGACTGCCCATCATGCACACTTTTTGCCGCATGCCGTGCGAATAAGAGGAAATGAGGTTGTTGATCGCGTCGCCGAGCTGGAAGATCTCTTCGAGCTGCTCCACGCGCTCCTTGCGCACTTCGTTCGGCACTTTATACACGTCCGCCATGAAGGAGAGATATTGCATGCCCGTCATCTTGACGAAGGTCGCATGGTTGTCCGTGACAAAGCCCATGTTCGCCTTCGCTTCGATGGGCTCTTTGATGACGTCGTGCCCGTAGATGGAGATGTTCCCCTTCTCGAACGGAAGCATCCCTTCGAGACATTTGAGCGTCGTGGATTTCCCCGCGCCGTTATGTCCCAAAAGTCCGACGATCTCGCCCTCATAGCAGCGGAAATTCACGTCCGCAACGGCGTAATCCGCCTTCTTCGAGTACTTCTTGTAGAGCCCCTCGACGCAGACGACTTCCCTCGCCTCCTCGTCGTGGTGGGTGGGCACCGCCATGATCTCCTCTGCGATCTCCGGCGTGATCTCTTCCACGCTTTCAAGACCGTACTCTTCGAGAATCTCCTCCGCCGTTTCATTGGCGGGCGCCTCGACGGGAGCGGGTTCCTCGACGGGTTCTTCGGCGGGAGCGGGTTCCTCGACAGGCTCTTCGACGGGAGCGGGCGCCTCGACGGGAGCGGGCTCCTCGACGGGAGCGGGCTCCTCGACGGGTTCCTCAACGGGAGCGGGCTCCTCGACGGGCTCTTCGACAGGCTCCTCGGCGGATGACGCCGCTACGCAGCAGACGGCGAGTTCCCGAGGCGTTTCATCGGACTTTTCTGCCTTCTTTTTGGGTTTTTTGAAGAGCAAAAAGAGCAGGTACCCCTGGAACGCGACAATGAGTACGATGACGGCGACAAGTACCGCAAGGACGGGAATTTGCCAACCGACAAGTGCAAGTAATTCAAGATTCACGATTCATATCCTCCGTAGAGTTGGTTTATTTTGTTTTCCTGCGCGGCTCCCGCCGCGCAGGAAATGGTTGGTTATGTGTTGCTGACGGTAATGGTGATGTCCTTACCCGCTTCTGCCGTACCGTTCGCGGTGCCGGATAGTGTGCCTTCATGACTGCTAATCGTATATGTTTGCTCGGGTTTTAGATAAATGGTTATGGTGTCAGTCTGTTTATTAGGACCGCCGGTGAACATGCTTCCTCCCTCACTTGTCACGCTCTTCTGCAATGAAAAGTCTGTACCGCTAAAAGTCACGACCACACTTGCAGTTTTAGTTGCACCAGGGCTTAAAAATCCATATTCCCCTAGTGCTTCAAGATTTATCGTCAAAGTGACTTTTTTTGTCCATTTCGCATAGAGGTTGACAGGCGTTGCGCCGGTCGTTTCGCCATACATCTCTTTCAGATTGTCGAGAGAATATTCTTTCGTCAACTGCCGGTCGACATACCAACCATCGAAATAATACTGTACGTTCACATCATAGTCGTATTTCGTCATGATATCGTCGTATTTTTTCGGATCAAAGGTTTGGATATCCTGTGCCAGCACGGTTTCCGAACCGATAGCCATTGCTTTATCACTCGGCAACGTATAGTCATCCGGATATTCCGTATTGTAAGAAATGACGTAAGCATCCACTTTTTGGAACAAACCGAAGAGCTGACAATTATCGTACAATGTTCCACTGATTTGACCGATTGCATTTTGTTCAGAGCAAGCTTCATCGGTAAACCAACCGATAAAGGTCCAACCTTCGCAGGATGCAGGCTGTAACGCAAATGAACCCATTCCCGGCGTGCGTATCGAAGGATTGGGATTTATAGGCACACTTTCTTCCTTTTGCACATTGCCTTCTGCATCCTTGAACACAAATGCATAATCAATCTCAAATTGTGTATCGGGTCCAACCCACACATTATCCTTATAATACCATGTGCCACTTGCCGCATCGTTTATTGTATTATCGCTATTGACTGGCATTAAAGTAAGACTTATATCTGTCCACTTAGAGCTCGTCATACTAGCCGAAGTCAGTTCATGTGTGACAACCGAAGTCGTGCCGACTTTGACTTCCGCGCCCTCATGCTTAGACGAAATTTTGCCACCCAAAACATCAATATTTAATGTACCGTTGACGGTCAGACTTGCATCGTCTTTATTCGGGTACACGCTCGGGGCGCTAACTTTTGTATCAGTCCAATCTTTTGCGCCATAAACCGCAATTTCGGAAGCTGTTGCGATTACACCTTCTCCAATCGTGAGCGAAGCACCAGGAAGAAGTTTGATCTTTTGGCTGAGCAAATCTGCTGTGACATTTTGATCGCCCAACTTATTCAACGAGACCTGCCACTGCCAGGAGAGCGGGAAAAATACCGATGCAGTTGAAAGTTTCAATTCTTGCCCAAGCGCACTGATTTCCAAAGTCATAGCATTCAACTTCATATTGCCGTATATATCAACTTTCGTTTCTACAACTGCATTATTTGTATCAAATGCCTTTGCCTGTAATTTCGCTTCCAAGCGTGCATCGTCAAGTAATTGAATCAAATGGCTTGTATCGCTTCCGATCAGCTGAATATCTGTGGTGTTATCCTGATTCGGGGTGCCCGTATGCAGGTTTGCATGTCCGTTCAATTTCGCCAGAGATTCCACAATAAGTTTTGATGTAACATTGTGCATCATAAACCGATTGAACGGCGTACCTTGCATATTGCCATAAATTCCGAAGTAAGCCGAACCGCCGCGGAACTCGACCACAATAAACGGCATGGTGAGCGTGCCCGTGTGCATGTGGACTTCGGAGCTATTATTTTGTGCTGCTTCTACGATAAAGCCATAGGCATTGATATTGCCGTACGAATCAATCTTGGCTGCTTCACCAAGTTCAATCTTTGCATAGTCGCCAAAGGTTTGCCCCGCCGTAGCACCGCCGCTGCTGCCCGTTGTATAACCGCCGACATTGATTGTACCATGATTGGTGAGTACTATGCTCTCAGGTATTTGCAAAGTTAATTTGCAATTGTTGGCGTTCCCAAAGGACATGGTATTTGTCCCGCTACTATTTGTTCCAGGCGTACCGTTCCACGCACTGCCGCCATCATAAGGCAACAGGAGTGTGACGTTTGCTTTAACCGTGTAGCAACCGTCCTTATACCCTGCCCTGTCGGCGATGTCCTGCGTCGCAAATGCCGTATCGTGCTTGACGGTGACGGTGCCGTTTTGCGCCGTCTCGAGCGCGTCCTCAATAGTGTACAGCGTGCCGCCGACGTCGACAGATTTGATTTTGAATACGATGTCAACAGAGATCTCGCCCGTGCTGAATTCGTAGTAATCCTGCATTACCGCGGGCAAAGTGAACGTCGAAAGATAGGTGCTTCCGATCTTCGTATCCGCGGAATTCAAATTCAAATCGATATCGAATGCAGAGAGCCCGCATGCCGTTTCGAAGAACCATGTCTTGAACGCGGCTTCATCGAACGTCTCCGCCCAATCGACGCCGTAAACCGCATTTTCGTTGACGGTGATCGTCGTCTTGATCGTTGTGATCGTGACAGCGAACGGGTCGCTGTTTTCGTAGTTTGCGGAATCGGGGTTATAGTATGCCTGCGCCGTTCTGCTCGGCTGAACTCCGAGCTCCTCCCCTGCATTCACCCAGAAGTAAGGAGCAGAAAGTTCGACCTCGCCGAGCGTCTTGCCCTTGGCGCGAAGCACATCCTCGATCTTCGTCGGCTTCTCGTCGGGCGCAACCGCCTTTGCCTTGTTGATCGTGATCGTGAATTCCTTCGTATCACCCTCGTAGTTGGGGGTCTCTGCAACGGACAGGGTGACGGTGTAGGTGGCGGCGTTCTTGATCTCCGTCTCGTTGAATGTGACGGTCCCGAAGTTGGAAGTCGCCTTGCTCCAATCGACGGGGTACGGCGTGCCGCGATAGGTCGCGCTGTACGTATACTCATCGCCGCCCTTTACAAGGTCGCCGAAAGTGATCGCGCTCGTGTCGATGACCGCCTTTGCCTTGTCGATCGTGATCGTGAACACTTTCGTGTCGCCCTCATAGTTGTCGTTACCTGCGAGCGTGAGCGTGACGGTGTAGGTGTTGGCGTCCGTGAAGGAGCTGTCACCGCTGACTTGAATTTCTTCCGTGAGGGTGCCGTTGAAGTCGTCGGCAGGCTTCGCCGCCGTCCAGTCGACGGTGTACGGCGTGCCCTTATAGGTCGCGGAGCGCGCGTCGCCCTCTCCCGTAAGTTCGCCGAAGTCGATATCGGAAGTGTCGATGACTGCCTGCGCCTTGTTGATGGTGACGGTGTAATTTGTGGAGAATACGATGCCGTCGCCGAACGTGTAGTTCGAGGTAGGCGTGACGGTGACGGTGACCGAATAGGTGCCGACATCCGTAAAGTTGGGCGTCTCTTCTACGCCCGAGCCACCCACAGAGTAAACGTAGTTGATATCCTGCACCACGTTTTCTCTCGTGTCGCCGTCCAAATTGACGTTGACCTCATGGTTATGCGGTTTGCCGTCGTAGGTCGTTTCAATATCGGTGAGCTTTTCCACCGTGACGGTCTTTCTTGCGACTGTGAGGGTGTACGTCGCCGTCCTCGTCTCGTAGTTGTCGCCCGAGACCCTGACCGTGATCGTGTAGCTGCCCGCATTCTTGATGTTCGGGAACGCGCCGAAAGCAGACCCCGTGAGGCTGTACTCGACGGTCTCGTCGCCAAAGACGTTGTCCTTGACGACCGCACTGCGCACCGTCGTCTCGTCGACCTGCGTTTCGGTATCTTTGTCGTAGGTATAGGACTTCTCGTCCGTAAAGCCATCGAGGGTCGGTTTCGCCTTGTTGATAGTGATTTTGTAGCTGCCGTTCGCCGCGTTGTAGTTCTTGGACGCGCTGACCGCATACTGCACGGTGTAACCGCCGTCTTGATAATTCTTGTACTTTGCGACGCTCTTTTCGCCGTTGTAGGTGACGGTGTAGTCGCCCGCTTGGAGCGCGTCTCCCGCGAGACCCGAAACGGTGATCGCCTCGCCGTGCTCGGTCGCGTCGTAATCATAGTTCTGCGCGGGCGCGTTGACGGTATAATTTGCCTTGGCGACGGTGAGGGTGATCGTCTCCTCCGTCCCCGTGAAGTTCTTGCCGTCGGCAAGTTTCACCGTAATTGTGACGCCATTGCCCTCGCCGACGTTCGTGAACTTGAACTCGGTGATGAGCGTCCCGTCCTTCTCGAACGTAATTTCGCCGTAGCCGTCTGCGCCGACGATACCGCTCGTCGCCTTTGCCGCACTGAGGTTGACGGACTGCTCAGCCGCGGTGAAGGTGTATTCCGTCGTAATTCCCGCAACGTCGAGCTGCGCCTGCGCCTTGTTGATGTTGACGGTGTAGGTGCCCGTCTTTTCCGCATAATTGTCGTTGCCGGAGACCTTGTACGTGACGGTGTGCTCGCCCGCGTCGGTGAACTGCCCTTCGCCCTCGAAGGTGACTTCGAACCCGTCGCTGCCGAGCGCAGTCACGAGCCTCTTCAATTCGTCGAGCGTGCGTCCCTGCGGCTTGCCGTTGTAGGTGACCGCTGCGGGATCGGTGACGCTCTCCGTGTTGAATTCGGCCTTTGCGACCGTGACGGAGAAGCTCTCTTCGACCGTCTCGTAGTTCGCGCCCGAGATCTGCACGCCGATCTGATAGGTGCCCGCGTTCGTGATCGCGGGGAGGCTATCCTGCCATTCGCCCTCGGCGAGTCTGTATTTGACGGTGTAATCGTCGCCGAACACGCCCGTAGCGGTGAAGTTCTGTGCGATCTCGTCCTTCTTGTCGTGCGTGTCGTAGGTGAAAGAGCCGTCTCCCTCCGACACAACGGGCGTCGCCTTGTTGATGTTGACCGTATAGGTGAGCGACGCGCCCTTGTAGTTGTCGGTGCCGTCGATGGTGAGCGTGATGGTGTAGCCGCCGTCTCGATAGTTCGTGAAGGAGCTTGCGCCCACAACATGAATGTGCTCTTTCGTGAGGGTGCCGTGGAAGTCGTCGGCGGGCTTCGCCGCTTTCCAGTCGACGGTGTACGCCGCGCCCTTGTAGGTCGCGCTGTACGTGTACTCATCGTTCTTTGCAAGGTCGCCGAAGGTGATCGCGCTCGTGTCGATCGCGGCTTGGGCTTGGGCGATCTTCACGGTGTAGGTGCCCTCTTCGATGTCGTGATAGTTGCTGTTGCCCGTAACGGTGTACTTGACGGGGTGGTCGCCCGCGCCGGTGAACTGATTGTTGCCGACGAACTTGACTTCGAACTCGTCCCCTTCGAGCGCCTCGATGAGCGCTTTGAGGGCTTCCGCAGTGCGCCCCTGTGCGGCACCGTTGTATGTGTAGCCCGCATCATCCGTCACGGCGCTCACGGTGTAGTTTGCCTTGGCGATGTTCCAGGTGAGCGTCCATTCGGTCGTGATGTCGTTGTAGTTCGTGTCGTCATAGGTGAGGGTCGCGACGGCGTGATACTCGCCCGCGGCAGTCCCGCTCTCCTGTTGATAGACGACCTCAATGTCGCCCTCTTCGGGAAGTCCCGTGAGCGCGACGCTGTGCGCAGTCTTGTCGTAGGTGAATGCGCCCTCGACGTAATTCCACTTGACGCTACCCATGTCGAGGGTCGCCTTGTCGATGACAAATGTCAGCGTGAGCACTGCGCTCTCCTCATCGTCGTCATGTCCCGCCCACTTGTAGTTGGAGCCGTCGGTGAGCGCGAGCACGACGTCGTAGCTGCCTGCGGCGGTGCCGCCGTCGTTCTTCCTGACGGTGTAGAGCGCGTTTTCCGTGTCTACGTCCGCCTTTTGCGGCTCTTTGTTATACGTCTTGTGCGCGATCTCGGGCACTTCGACCGTCGCCTTGGCAATGACGAAGCTGTACGTCTCCGACTTCTCGTTGTAGTTGTCGCCCGAGACCTTGACGGTGATCGTGTAGCTGCCCGCGTCCGTGACCTGCGGGAACGCGCCGAAGCCCAAAGCGTCGAGGCTGTACTCGACGGTCGCATCGTGATACACGTTGCCACGGATGACGGCGCCTCGCACCGTCTCCTCGGTGAGATGCGTGCTCTTGTTGTAGACATAGACGGAGCTGTCCGTAGCGGCTTTGAGGTCGGGAGTCGCTCTGTTGACCGTGACCGTAAAGTTCCCCTCTTCGGGTTTGCAGTTGTCGGCTGTCACCTTGAAATAGACGGTGTACGTGCCGGCGTTGATAAATGCGGGCACGGAGGCGCTGTATACGCCTTCTTCTTCCGTCTTGTATTCGATCGTGATGTCCTTCGTATCGACGCCTTCCGCCGTTGCCGTGACTTGGAAGGAATGCTCCCTGCTGTCATAAGAGACGGTGCTTTCGGAGGGCTTCTCGATGCGGAAGTCGGAATTGCTCAATGTAAGGTTGAACGCATAGGTGAACGTGAAGTTGTCCGTCACTTCGACGGAGCTGTCTTTGAGCGTGATCTTGCAGGGGGTCTGCCACACGAACACATCCCCCACGCTGTCTGCATGATAGTCCTTGGCGTCGAGCCCTGCGGGATTATTGAGGACAATGGTGCCCGTGAGGACGAAACGATCGTCGTCGAGCGTGGGAACATACGCCCAATCGCTCCTCTTCGCCCACGGCTGGGTGCCGGAAGCGGAGATCCTGACGCTCTTCGGCGCGACCGTGAAGGTGACGGAAACGCTGCCTTCGAGCTCTGCGCCCTCCGAAGTGACGCGGTAGTCGGGATTGACATCATACGAAACGGTCACGGTGTACTTGCCGCAAGGGAGATAGAGATCCTTGCCCGTATAGGTCGTGCCGTCCTTGTCGATCGACGTCGTGAATGTGAGCTCTTCGTTGTAGACAGAGCCCGTTGCGGTGAGCCATTCGCCCTCGGTGTCGTCGCCGTAGACGCTCCAACCGTCTTTGAGGGACAGCCGGACTTCGGTCGGAGAGACGGTGAAGGAGACCTCGTCCCTTCTCTCCGTCCCATAGACGTAGGAAACGGTGTAATCTTCCGAAGAATAGCCGCTCGCGGTGAATGTATAACTGTCGGCATGCAGCACGCCGTTGACGTCTGCGCTCGGGTTGCGCGTGCCTTTGAGGACATAGCGAAGGCTTCCGAGCCCTTCGACCGTATCCCCGTCCACGAGCCCTTCGACCGTGCTCGAAAGTCCGAGCTTGCGGCTTCCGTCATAGATAGAGTCCGCAAAATTGTTTTCGTCGGTCACGGAGACGGTGATGGGCTTGGGCGAGACGCGGAACGTCGCGGTCTCGTAGGAGATCGCATAGTCGTCCGACAGATAGCCGGAAAGCGTGAGGGTATGTTCTCCCGCGCGGAGGAAGCCCTTGCTGTTCTTCGCGTCGGAATAGGTGCAGACGAGTTCGCCTTGAAGGTCGTCGGCGCTTTCCCCGGGGATGAGTCCGCGGTACGTTACGGACGGAACAGGCTCCTCGCCGTAGGTGATGTTTGCGACGGTAGCCGAGACGGTGAGCTGTTTCTGCGCAACGGTGAAATTGCCGCTCACATAGCGGATGTCATAGTTCGCCGACGTGAAGCCGTCGACCTTGACGGTGTATTTGCCCGCATGGAGCAAGCCGTCCTTTTGCGCTTCTCCGAGGAAATAGGTATAGTTTGCGCTCCCTTTGAGAACGCGGGCGTCCTCCCCGAAGGCAAACGGGCTATAAGAGACGGTGGGATTCGGCGTGCCGCCGTATACGATGTCCTCCGCCTTGACGGTGACGGTGAGGTCGGCTTTCGTGACACGGAAAGGCGTCTTTTCTTCGGACGAAACGGTGTAGTTGTCCGCCGTGTAGCCCTCCGTTGCGCCGACGGAATAGCTCCCGACGGGGAAGTTGCGGACATTCGTGCTCCGACCGCTTTCCTCGTAATAGGTGAACGGCTCTTCGGGGCGGGCTGTGAATTGCGATTCGCCCTCGTCCCCCACAAATCCGCGGAAGGTGAGTTCGGGCGACGGCACGTTGCCATAGACATAGGAGCCGTCCACGCCGTCCACGCCGACGGTGAGCGGTTTCTTTTCTATCCGGAAGGTCGCAGAGCGCACGGAGAACGTGTAGTTGTCATTCGCCGTGTAGGTGAGCGTCACCTGATACCAGCCCGCCTGATAGTGCGCATAGTTTGCGGGGGTGTATTCCGTCTTTCCGCCGTTGGACGTGCGGGAGAAGGTATAAGTATAGCGGAAACCGAAGCCGTCGAGGTCGCGCGCAAGGACCGCGGGGGCGGAATAGCTCACTGCGGGCGTATCGCCGTAGGTGCCGCCCTGTGCGGAAAGCGTCGCGACCGCGGTGCGCCTTGCAACGGTGAAGTTGCCGCTTTGATATTCGATCTGATAATTGTCGGAGGAATAGCCCTTGACGGAGACGGTGTAGCTGCCCGCGTCGAAGTACGGTCTGTCGCTGTAATCCTCCCGAGCGCGCAGGTAGGTATAGACGGGCTCGCCGCCGAGGACGTTCTCATCCTCCTCGGGAACAAACCCATTGTAGCCGAGCGCGGGCGCGGGGCGGTCTTGGTCGCCGTAGGTGAAGCCGCCCGCCGTCACGGTGACGGTGAGGAGTTTCTTGTTGACGGTGAAGGAAGCGTCCTTGACGTCAACGGTGTAGTTCGCGTTTTCGAGTCCTTGGAGCGTCGCCGTATAACTGCCCGCGTCGAAGTACTTCTTCACGGCATATTGCTCCGCAGCGCCGTCCTTGAAGTAGAGGATCGTGCTCGCCCTTTCGCCGAACAGCGAGGTCTCATCCTCATCGTAGGCGAATGCGCCGAACGTTACGGTGACCTTCGGCGTGTCGCCGTAGGTGTAGACGCCGCTCCCCTCGGTGAGGGTGACGGTGAGCGCGCGGCGGGCGACGGAGACCGTCACGCCCTGCTGATAGGTGAGCGTATAGTCATCAAGCGCGGGGATTCCCTTTACGGAGAGTGCATAACTGCCCGCGATCATCTTGGTCGCGCTGTCCGAGAGCGTGCTCTGCGTATAGGTCTCTGCGCCGCTGTATTCGAGATAGGCGCCCGCGGCGAGCGACTGTTCGCCTTCGAGGAAGCCGTCGTACCCCGCATGCGTGTAGACGACCGACGCCTGCGGCTTTTCTCCGTAAACGAGGGCGGCTTTCACGAGCGAGATGCCCACATACAGGGTGCGCGGTCTCACCGTGAACCGTGCGGGAACGACGCTCACGGCATAGTTGCGCAGTTCCGCGCCCGTGGTCGCGACATAGCTGCCCGCATGGAATTCGCTCTGCGGCTCCCCGCTCTCCGACTGATAGGAGATCGTCGGAAGCTTATTGCCGAACACGGTGTTCGGCGTCTCGCCCGCGATAAATCCGTTATACTCCACGCCGTTCAAAGCGGCAAACGCGGAGGCGGGTGCGGGACGCTCGCCGTAGAGCAGCGAATCCGATTGGAGATGCACGGTGAGGGTGAGCGCCTTCTGCGTCACCTCGAAAGAAGTCTTGGGGAAGGAGAGCGCATAGTTTGCGGAATCGTAGCCCGACGCCTCTACGGTGTAGCTGTCCACGACATGGCGGGGGGAAGAGTACTCCGCTTCGGGCGCGGCGGCAGTGCGGTAAATATAGCGCAGCGTGCCCGTCAGAAACCCGGGGGTCCTTTCGTTTTCGTCGAAGGCGAATTCCTCCGCACGGAACACGAGGGAGGGAGAGACCGTCTCGCCGTAGAGATAGCTCTCACGGACAGAGACGCCGACCGTGAGCGCCTTTTTCGTGATCGTAAAGTGCGTCCCCGTCACCGTGAGCGGCGCATAGTTGTCGCTCCCCTCCTCGGTGAAGGTCGCCGTCACGGTATAGTTGCCGACGATAAAGCGCGCCGTATCCGGATACGCCGTCCCTTCGCGGGCAAAGGAGTATGCGGGCGTGAATTTTCCCTTGTCGTCGTCGAGCACGTTGTCGAACGCATAGCCGAGCTCGGGCGAGACGCCGTAGATACCGCCCTCTGCGGAGAGCGTCGCGCTCGCCGTGCGCTTGTCGATCGTGAAGTGCGTCTCCTCCGCGGGAAGGCGGACGTCGTAGTCGTCCGAGGCAAATCCGAAGAGTTTGACGCTGTGCGCGCCCGCGTTGAGGCGTTCGCCGCCGACGAGCCTTTCCGCGCCCTCCGTGAACCAATGCTCCCCGAGGACGTTTTCGCTCTCTTCATATTCGAAGCCCTCGAACGCGAACGTCGGGGCAAATTCGACGCCGTAGACGCCGCCCGCAAAGGACACGGAGACATCGAGCTGCTTCTTCGTGACCTCGAAGGCGGGCTGTTCGATCGGCGCAAACTTGTAGTTCCGGAGGGCATGCGGGCGCGCTTCCACCGAATAGGTGCCGACATGGAACTGCGGTCCCGCCTCCTCGCCGTCTTGAAGGTAGACGAAATCTTCGCGGACGCCGACGCTTTCCGCCGTTTCCCCGAACATAAAGCCAGAATATGTGATCGTTGCTTGCGGGACGGGGCTTCCGTAGACGACGGAATGGGACGAGATCGAAAGTTCCGCCGTGAGCGTCGCCTGTTCCAAAACGATCTCGAACACGGTGGACTGTTTGTCTCCGTCGACCGACGCATCCCCTTCGTCGGTGAGGACGCCGTCTTTATAGTTCGCAAAGACATGGACGGCGACATGGTACGTCCCTGCATCCTTCAAGGGATACGAGCTGTTTACCGTCACATCCCCCGCCGAGCCGTTCACCGTCCAGCGGAAAGAATACTCTAAACCCTCCGCCTCTTTGAGACCCGCGATGAACAGGTTGTTCGCGGGGTCGCCGTAGACCATATTGCCCTCTTTGGACACGGTCACGACGGAAAAATCGACGGTGTGCTTGGCATAGAGATGCACATCGCCGTCGGGCATCTCCGTGAGGGTCGCGGGAGTTTTGCGGTCGCTGTCGGTGAACCAGCCTTCGAACTTGAAGGCGCTGTCCGCCTCAGGCGTCTGCGTGAGGTCGATCTTCTCGCGGTATTCGGCTTCCCTCTCGACCGTTTGGTCGAGATAGTGCCAGACATACTTGTAGATATTCTTCTCATAGACGGCTGTGACGCGCCTGTGCCCGCGGACGTCCGTCAGCGAGCCGCCCTCCCATTTTCCCGTGAAGTGATAGCCCTTGATGACCGGCATATCATCGGGGTCGGGAATCGTTGCGTCGCCGTGACGGTAGACCGTCTGCTCTTCGAGGAGGACGCCCGACTGCTCGCCGAAATCCTCGCCGCGCGGCATGCGGAACTCCACGCGGTAAGGGATGTCCGTGTTGTCCCCCGTGTTGCCGTCGATGATCTCCAAGCGGAAAACGGCATACACGGAGAGGTCGGCATACACCTCTTCGGGCGCCTCGATGAGTTCGCTGCGGTATTCATAGTAATTTGCGTCCAGCGTCCAGCCGACGAACGTATAGCGGTGTTCGTCGTCGGGCTGCTCGCGCGAGGGCGTCTCGTCGGGGAAGGAGTATTTTTCGCCGAGCGTGACTTCCTGCTCCGCAAACACCTCGTCTCCGTTCCGGAAAGTGACCGTCCTCTTCTCTGCGGCGACATCCGTCGCACAGCCGAAGCAGAGCGCAAGCGCTCCGAAGAGAAATACAGCTGCGGCAGCGATCCATTTCTTTTTCATGACTTGATCTCCTTGATTGGGAATTTTGTTCCGCCCGACCCTCTCCCGAAAGGGGTGCGCTCTCCGAAAGAGATTCGGCAGACGGATTCTTTTGCCTCTTTTTTCACTACTATTATATATAGAATGCGCGTGTAAGGCAAGAAAAATCGCCAAAAACAGAAAAAATTCTCTACAAAGATTGAGAAAAAAACAGCATTTTATTAAATAAATTATATAGTTTCAATTTATTTGATATTTTTAACGCATTTCTTTGGAGGGCAAACGCCCTTCTTGCGGGAAAAGAGACCCCTGCTGTTCATTTCTCCCCGGAAGCGCCCCTTTCCGAGGTTCAAACGAGCGCAAAAAAACCTCCCCTGCGGGGGGAGGAGTGTTTGCAAGGATCCGAGCGGGCCTGTAAGCCGGGTTCTGTCTCCCCGCGCAAAGCGCGGTAGCACTACCATTTATCTACGCCCGCCGTCACCGACGGGCTCCAGCGTTATTCACGGCTCTCTTCCGGACGGGCAGCCCACATGGAAGAGGCCCAAACTTGCATCGGACGGGGTTTACATGGCACGGACCGTTACCGACCCGTCGGTGAGCTCTTACCTCGCCTTTCCATCCTTGCTCCCTTTTCGGGGGCGGTCTATTTCTGTTGCACTTTCCTTGAAGTCACCTTCACCTGACGTTATCAGGCGTCCTGCCCTGCGATGCCCGGACTTTCCTCATCGTGCTTTTGGCACGCCGCGATAGTGCAGCCCGCTCGAATCGAATATAGTATATCACATCCGACGAAAAAAGTCCCGCGATTTCATGCGCCGGAAGAAAAAAATTTTTCCGAACAAAAAGGAGCGCCGCGCGCTCCGTTTTTACATTTTGCAGAGGTCATTTGCGGACATGGTATGCCCGTTTTCGCTCAAACTTCAATTTTTGAGCGCTTCGCGCATCTTCTCCGCCGCGTCCGCGCGGGAGGCGGCTCCGAGTTTTTCGTAGATCGAAGAGATATAGTTGCGCGCGGTCCCGTCCGAAAGTTTTAAGGCGACGGCGATCTGCTTGTTCGTAAATCCTTCGTAGATCATGAGCGCGATCTCCACTTCCCTGTCGGAGAGAGCAAATTTGTGCTTCAAGCGAATCTCGCGGTCGGAAGTCACCATCTTCGCCGCGTCCGCGATTCTCCGCGCGATCTTGGCGGGCAAAATCGTGTCCCCCGTATAGGCGTTTTTAACGGCGTCGATGAGCGCGGCTGCGGAGATATCTTTGAGAAGATACCCGCTCGCACCGTAGTTGATGGCGTTGAGGATATAGTCGCTGTCGTCGAAGGTCGTGAGAATCAGCACTTTCGTCTCGGGGCGCACCCGTTTGATCTCCTGCGTGGCGATGACGCCGTTCATGTTCGGCATGCGGATGTCCATGAGGACCACGTCGGGCGCGCTCGCCTTGACCGCCTCCACCGCCTGTACGCCGTCCTGCGCGATGCCCACTACTTCGAAATCGTTGCAAGAGGACAGCACGCTGCGAATGCCGTCCGCAAGAATCGCCTGATCGTCCACTATCAGCACTTTAATCATGATCTTCTCCCTGTTCCCCGCTCTGCGGCAATATCAAATGAATTTCGAACCCCTCTCCGGGCTCCGTTTCGAACCAAACTCTGCCCCCGAAGCTCTCTGCGCGGCGGTGCATGCTCGTCAGCCCGAACCCCTCTTTGAGCTCGGAAGTTTCCAGCCCGCTGCCGTTATCCGTCAAGAGGAAATTCACGGAGTTCTCCCGCGCTTTGAGTTCGAAGTAAAAAGCGGTCGCGCCGCCGTGGCGGAGTCCGTTGGAGATGCCCTCTTTGAGCGTATTGCAGACGAACCGCTCCTTCGCCTCCCACAGCTTGACGTCGTCGATGTCATAGCGGATGACGATGCCCGTCCCGTCCGTCGAATCGTGGATGATCGCGAGCAGCATGTCTTTGAGCGTCTGCCCCGCCTGCATGCCGGAGAGCAGATGAACGCTCTCGCGCAGCTCTTCGAGCGCATGCTTTGCCTGCAAATTGGCTGCGGCGATCTTGCGCTTGGCGTCCTCGGGGTCGGTGTCGACGACAAGTTTCGCCGCTTCCGTCTGCATGATGACCGTCGTGATGGAGTGCCCCGCCGTGTCGTGGATGTCCTTTGCGATGCGCTGCCGCTCTTCGAGCGCGGTCATCTCCTGCAATTCGCGGTAGGCGCGCTGCAACTTTTCGTTGCTCTCGTTGAGTTCGGCATTCTTCTTGATGAGCTCGCCGTTCTTCCTGTAAAATACGATGGCGAAATTGATGACGAGGAAATGGATGAGGATGAGGATGAGATCCCCGAGCATCTCCGTCACAAGGGACATAAAGTTGCCGAGCGAGCCCTCCCGCACAAATTCGGAAAGGGTGAACGTGGCAAAAAAGAGGACGATGCAGGAGAGCACCATCGCGATGCTGCCCGATAATTTCTGCTGGCTCAGATAGAATTCGGTGAGAATGATGACATACAGCGTCGAGATGAGGTTGCCGTCCGTGAACATCGTGAGCACGAGCAGGGACAGGACGTCCAAGACGTAGAACGCGATGCGGGTGTTGAAACGGTCCACCGCGAACAGTTTGACGGCATTCTCCGCGGCGAGCAAAATGGCGACGGGCAGGACGACGTACCATGCGGGGAAGCCCGCAAAGCAATTATCTCCGTCCGCGTCCCAATTATAGGCGACGAGGAAGATCTCCGCAATGAGCAGGGCGCCGAAGATAAAATACCGCGCATATTTATGGAAGATGAGCAGCCTTCTGTCCGCATCCCCGTAATTGATCTTCTCCCAAGCGCGCTGCAACCGACCGTCCCCCTTACTCTCTTTTTCGAATATTGTATCATACTTTGCCCGTTTTTGCACGGAAAAAGCTCATAATTTAAGAAAATTTTTTCCATACGGGTTTTTCGAAGCGTACGAGGAAGAGGTTTTTCTTGACACGACCTGCTTTTTTTGCTACAATGAAATCACCGAAACTTCGGAGGTGAGACTCTTGAACCGAAATCTCGACGCGGCGGTGAAGAGCATTTCCGAGCTCATCCGCATTGATTCATCGGAAAAGAAACACACCAAGCACGCGCCCTTCGGCAAAGGCGTGCTGGAATGTCTGCATACTTTTTTACGGCTCGCCGAATCGCTCGGCTTCGAAACGCACGACTATGACGGCTACATCGGCGAAGTCATCTTCGGCGAGGGCGAGCCCTTTGCGATTCTTTGCCACCTCGATGTGGTGCCCGCCGGCTCGGGCTGGACGAAAGACCCCTTCGGCGGCGCCGTGGAGGGCGGAAAGATCTGGGGCAGGGGCGCGGTGGACGACAAGGGTCCCGCCGTCTGCTGCCTGTATGCCATGAAAGCGCTCAAAGATTCCGGTTTCCGCCCCTCCAAACGCATCAAGCTCATTGTGGGATGCAACGAGGAGAGCGGCTGGGGCTGCATCGAGCATTACCGCGAAGTCGCCACCCTGCCGGAAACGGGATTCTCTCCCGACGCGGACTTCCCCGTCATCTATGCGGAGAAGGGAATCTTGCACATCCGCCTCCACTTCCCCGCAAAAAAACCGCCCTTCCTCTCTTTGAAAGGCGGTTCGAGCGCGAATATGGTCTGCGACTACTGCGAGGCGGGTCTGCGTTCCGTCTCTTTTGAGCGTGCGGAAGCCCTCGGACTGCAAGCCGAAGGGAAAAAGCTTATCTCGCACGGGAAATGCGCACACGGCTCCACGCCCGAAAAGGGCGTCAATGCCATCGCCCCCATCCTGCGCTATTTCTCCGACAAGAGCGAGGCGGTCCGCCGCGCCTATGAGTGCGTGTTCGAGGACGTGTACGGTCTGAAAAATCTGCACGACGAGACGGGCGCGCTCACCATATCCCCCAACCTTGTCCAATACCGCAAACACGACCTGCAACTCGTCTGCGATATCCGCTATCCCGCCACGATCAACGTGCGGGAAGTCCATACTCTGCTCAAAAAATTCGGCGTCAAATACGAGACCCTTCACCATCAGGAGCCGCTGCTCGTCGACAAGGATTGCGAGCTCGTCCAAACCCTGCTCTCCGTCTATGAGGAATGCACGGGCAGGCGTGCCGCCCCCGTCGCCATCGGCGGAGGGACGTATGCGCGGGCGCTGCGGCACGGCGTCGCGTTCGGTCCCGAGATGGACGGGGACGCCCCCGTCATCCATCAGGCGGACGAATTCATCTCCGTCGAACGCGTCAATCTACTCCTTGACATCTATGAAAAAGCCATCGAAAAATTGACCTGTTGAGCGAAAATGCCCATACCATGTCCGAAAACAGGTTCTGAAAATTGTTTTTTTGCATAGGAAAAGCCGTCCCGCACCGAATGCGGGACGGCTTCGTTTTTTGTCAAAGTTTTTCGAGTCTGATCGACAGGCTCTCACCGTTGATCTCGATCGTCTTTGCCGCCCCGCCCGCTTCGAGCGGGAGAAGTTCGCTCGCCAAAACCTCTTTGAGGAAGGCGCCCCGCCCGATGATTTTTTGCAGGCGTCCCCCCTCGGCGCTCGCGAAGATCCGGATGCGGTCCGTCACTTCGAACCCCGCCTCTTTGCGGAGGGATTGGATGCGCGAAACGAGCTCGCGCGTACAGCCCTCGTCGAGGAGCGCCTCGTCGAGCGCGGTGTCCAGCGCCACGGTGATGCCGTACCCCTGCGCGGCGGCATATCCCTCCGCCGAGGACGTGAAGATTTGCAGATCTTCTTCGAGAAGGGTGACTTCGCCGTCTAAATCAACGGTATAAGAGCCGTTCGCGCGCACGGCGTCGACGACCTCACGCGCATCGCAATGCGCCAAAAAGTCGGAGATCGCGCGCAATTTTTTGCCGTATTTCGGACCGAGCGTGCGCAGCTGCGGTTTGAGCGTATATTCGATGAGGGATTCCCCTCCGCGCACGAGGCGCAGCTTCTTCACGTTGAGTTCGTCGAGGGTGACTGCTTCGAGTTCGCCCGTGAGCGCGAGGGCGCGGTCGGAGGCAACGAGCATCTCCCGAAGGGGCTGGCGGTTCTTGATGTTTTGCGAACTGCGCGCGCTCCTGCCGAGCTCGACGACCTTCAAAACGTCGTCCATTCCCGCCTCCAAGACGGCATCGACCCACCCCATGTCCGCGACCGGGTATGCGCAGAGGTGTACCGAGACGGGAGATTCGGGGAAGAATGCGGGGACGAGATTCTGATACATCATCTCCGCCATGAAGGGCATATAGGGCGCGAGAAGTTTGGAGAGCGTCACGAGAACGGTGTAGAGCGTGGTGTAAGCGGCGGTCTTGTCCTCCGACATGCGGCTCCCCCAGAAGCGCTCCCTGCCGCGGCGCACATACCAGTTGGAGAGTTCGTCGGCAAAGTCCTGGATGGCGCGCGCGCTATCCGTGATATTGTAGGCGGCGAGCATGCCGTCCACCTCCTTGATGAGGGTGTTGAGACGGGAGAGCACCCAACGGTCCATGAGGGAGAGTTTGCATTCCTTCAACGAGTGCTTCGAGGGGTCGTAGCCGTCGATTTCCGCATACAGGGCAAAGAAAGCGTAGGTATTCCACAACGTCCCCTGGAACTTTCGCTGGCTCTCGGAGACGGCTTCCGCCCCGAAGCGGGAGGGAATCCACGGCGCGCTGTTGGTGTAGAAATACCAGCGGACGGCGTCTGCGCCCTGTTTGGAGAGCACCGTCCACGGGTCGACGACATTGCCCTTGTGCTTGCTCATCTTGACGCCGTCCTTGTCGTTCACATGCCCCAAAACGATGCAGTTTTTGAAGGGCGCACGGTCGAAGAGAATGGTGGAAATGACGAGAAGGGTATAGAACCACCCTCTCGTCTGGTCGACCGCCTCGGAGATGAAATCGGCGGGAAACGTCTCCTCGAAGAGCTGTTTGTTTTCAAAGGGATAGTGGTACTGCGCAAAGGGCATGGAACCCGAATCGAACCAACAGTCGATGACTTCGGGCGTGCGCTTCATCGCGCCGCCGCACTTCGGGCACTTGCAGGTGAGCTTGTCGAGATAGGGACGGTGCAGCTCGATATCCTCGGGCGCGCCCGTCTTTTCGGCGAGTTCCTTGCGCGAGCCGATGACTTCGATGGCTCCGCAGTCCGCGCAGACCCACACGGGAAGCGGCGTCCCCCAATAGCGGTCGCGGGAGAGCCCCCAGTCGATGACGTTTTCGAGGAAGTTCCCCATCCTGCCCTCTTTCACGTTGTCGGGCATCCAGTTGACGGAGCGGTTGTTTGCGATGAGCCTGTCCTTGACCTTGGTGACTTCGATGAACCAGCTCGCCCGCGCATAGTAGAGCAGCGGCGTATCGCACCGCCAGCAATGGGGATAGCTGTGCTCGTAGGGCAACTTCTTGAAGAGCGTTCCCCGCTCTTTGAGCAGATCGAGAACGATCTTGTCGGCTTTTTTTGCGAACAGCCCGTCCAGTTCGGGGCAGCGCGCATCGAAACAGCCGCGCTCGTTGACGAGCTGCACGACGGGCAGACGGTACTTCTTCCCGACGCGGTAATCGTCCTCGCCGAAGGCAGGCGCGATGTGCACGACGCCCGTGCCGTCCGTCAGCGTGACATAGGAATCGCACACCACATAGTATGCCTTTTCGGAAAAGCTCCCCTTCGCATAGTCGAAAAGCGGCTCGTACGCCGTCCCCTCGTACTCTCTTCCTTTTTTCCGCGCGACGACCTCGTAGCGCTCGAAAAATTTGGGCACGAGCGCCTCGGCGAGGATGTAGTGCGCGTCCTCCGCCGCGATCTCCACGTAGTCCTCGTTGGGATTCATGCAGAGCGCAACGTTGGACGGAAGCGTCCACGGGGTGGTCGTCCAGGCGAGAATATAGGTATTTTCCCTCCCCTGTACGCGGAAACGCGCGACGGCGGAGGTCTCTTTCACGTCTTTGTAGCCCTGTGCGACCTCGTGCGAGGAGAGCGCGGTGCCGCAGCGCGGGCAATAGGGCACGATCTTGTGACCCTTGTACAAGAGCCCCTTCTTGTGCATCTCTTTGAGCGCCCACCATTCGGATTCGATATACTCGTTATGGTAGGTGACATAGGGATGTTCCATGTCCACCCAATAGCCGACGGCATCCGACATCTTCTCCCATTCGCTCTGATATTTCCAGACCGATTGCTTGCACTTTTGGATGAAGGGCTCGATGCCGAACTTCTCGATCTCCTGCTTGCCGTCGATTCCGAGGGATTTTTCCACTTCGAGCTCGACGGGCAGCCCGTGGGTATCCCAGCCCGCCTTGCGGAGGACATGCTCCCCCTTCATCGTGTGATAGCGGGGAATGATGTCTTTCATGACGCGGGTCAGCACGTGCCCGATGTGCGGCTTGCCGTTCGCCGTGGGAGGACCGTCAAAGAAGGAGAATTCCTTCCCGCCCTCATTCTGTTCGATCGACCGTTCGAAGATGTGATTTTTCTTCCAAAACTCCGCGATCACCTGTTCGCGCGCCACAAATTCCAGAGATGTGTCTACTTTCTTGTACATAGTTTACTCCGCTGTTATTTTGCCGAAATTCAAAAAAATCCTCCGCGTTTTGGAATACGCGAAGGCATATCGACCACCAAAACAAACCATCATTTGCCGCAGAGGATGACGGCTCGCGACACCGTGCGGAGTTACTTGGGTTCTCCCCGCAAGCTCGAAAGGGGATACCCGCACCGCACCGCTCTCCCCTCTCACCTTGCGGGGATTCTCTGTACACGGCAAACCGATGAACGGACGCGTCCTTTCTCAAACGCTTTTGACTATTCGGTTGTTCTCATTATACCGCTTTCCGCGCCGTTTGTAAAGCGTTTTGCGGCAACTTTTCAGGCAAAGACGCCTTTGCGGGGACGGATGGAAGCGGGAACGAAGCCTGCATCGCGGACGACGACGGCAAGCGCCTCGTCCGAGAGCGTCGTCTCGACGTTCACGATCTTCTTTTTGAAATTCGCCCGCGCCCCCGAGACACCCTCGGCGAGCAAGAGCTTCCGCTCGATGCGCTCCGCACATGTCTTGCAGCACAGATCTGCGAGCTCGATCACCTTTTTCATAGACAACATTATACCGTTTCTTCGGGCGGTTGTAAACTGTTTTCGGCTCTTTTTTTGAGCGGGAACAGAATGTTGTGAAAATCAAGCTTCCACTTGCCGTCCACCTTCATCACGCGGTTCCAAAGCCAGAGGAGGTATCCCAAAACCGCGAACACGGCGAGCAGTCCCAAAACCCACAGGCACACGCCGCCGTACCCCAGCTCGTTCACGTTGAGGAAGAAGTAGGGATATTCGAAGTTCGGGACCGCCGCGCCGAGAATGAAGATATATGCCACATAGACGAGGGGCGGGAGGAACCCATAGAGCGGCGCGAGCACGGAGATCGTCCCCTTTTCGTCGAACAGGATGTAATCGAGGATAAAGAGAAGGGGCGCCACGCAGTGATAGGACATATTCCCGATATTCAGCCAATAATCGCCTTCGAGCGGGCTTTGGAGCAAGAAGATGACGACGAGGAAGGTGACGAGAATCATCACGACCGTCATGAATTTGAAGGTCCGCATCACCCGGTTGTACCCTTCCCGTTCCCCTTTGAGAACACGGCGGAGCGTCGCAAAAGTCACGGCGACCGACACGAAGAACACGCAGTAGTTGGAGAGATTGGTATAATATTTGAGAATCTCCCAGCTGATCGGAAAGCCGCCCCTCCCCGCATAAAACACGCGGAAGGAAAGCAGACAGGCGAGAAAGGAGACGCAGCACAAGACAACGCGGAAAACAAGCTGTACGACGAGATTTTTGCGCATAAACCACCTCAAAAGTTTTACTTTACGAAGTATTATAGCACAATCGCGCCGCGTTGTGAAGAAAAATCACAAAGTGAACTAAAATTTTCCCGAAAAGTTGCCGGCGAACAGTTCATGAAATCCGCTTGCGCTTTTCGGGCAGACCTGTTATAATAGATGTATTGTAAAATCGGAGGTAAACCATGCGAATCCTTGCCATCAACGACATCTCCTGCGTCGGGAAATGTTCCCTGACGGTCGCCCTGCCCATCCTCTCCGCCTGCGGCGCGACGGTGGACATTCTCCCCACCGCCCTGCTCTCCACCCATACGGGCGGATTTACGGGGTACACCTTTCTCCCGCTCGACGGGGAAATGAAAAAGATTTGCGACCATTGGGAGACGCTCGGGCTGAAATACGACCTCATCGTGAGCGGCTACCTCGGGAGCCGTGCGCAGATCGAATTCGTCAAGGACGTCAGGCGCCGCTTCCTCAAAGAGGACGGCGTGTTCGTCGTCGACCCCGTTCTTGGGGAAAATTTCAAGTTCTATTCGGGCTTCGATGAGGGCTTTGCCGCGGACATGGGTACCCTCTGTGCGCTCGCGGACTACATTTTGCCCAATGAGACGGAGGCGTTTTTCCTCACGGGAGAGCACGACGCGAGCGCCGCGCTCGGAAAGCTCAAAGGGCTTTGCCCGCACCCCGTCATCACGAGCGTGGAACAGGGCGGCGATTACTTTCTCTGCTATGAGGACGGCGGCGAACGCCGTCTCCCCCTGCGGCATTTAGAGGGGAATTTCCACGGCGCGGGCGACGTGTTCGCTTCGGCGTTTGCGGGCTGCATCGCGAACGGGATGCCGCTCGAGCGGGCGCTCTCGCTCACCGCGGAGCTGTGCCATCGCGCGATCGAGCGCACCGCACGGGAAGTACAGGACAGAAAATACGGTTTGAATTACGAGCGGGAGCTCTATCTGCTCACGGACACATTCAAAAACGCATAACGCATCGAAAAATAGCCGTCCGACATCTGCCGAACGGCTATTTTTATCCTGTTTTCCAAGAAGAAAGGAGCGGCAAGCCGCTCCTTTCCTCTTGGGAGGAATGAATTCAAGCTTTTTTCGCTATGCCTTTGTAACGGCGTCATGCGACCAAAGCGTGATTTTCTGGAAGTTGAACCCTCTGTCCGAAGGCGTCATTTCGCTCGTATCGTTTACGGTGAATTCAATGGTGTTCTCGCCCTCGTGAAGCTCGATGGACCCGAGATCGACTGCCATAGCAAAATTACTCCACTGCGCCCCCTTTGCCCTGTACGGAACAAAAGCGTTCGTGGTATGCACTTCGCCGTTGACGGTAATGGACATAAAATCGGTAAAGCGGTTGTCCAAAACTTCCCGCACGGAGATATTGGCATACAGGTGCACCGTCGTCTGTTGGGCAACGGTCACTTTGAAGGTGATCTTTGCACCCGTATTGTTGTTCGTATTTTCGACATATCCTCTATCCGACCTTAAATTGTTCTTTCCTGCCGTGAGGGTCGCTTCCGTGGCAAGGAACTCATAGGACTGCGTCCCGTGCTCGCAGCGGTTCGAGGCGCAAATAGGGTCCTCGCATGCGGAGTCGAGGCACTTGCCGCACACTTCGCAGACATGTTTGCAGACATGGGGTTCGGTGAGTTCGACGCTTTGCGCCTGCAACTTGATCTTGTTGAAATTGACGCATCCCTCCTGCGACGAGCGGACGGTAAACAGAATCGTGTTCACACCCTCATGAAGAGAGATCGTCCCGAGCTCCGTGTCGATGAATTCTCTCCATGCTACGGTCTCCACATAGGGAATCGTCGCCTCGCTCGTAAAGGAAGTTCCGTTGACGGAGATATCGAATACATCGGTGACGGCTTGGTTATAGGAGTTGCGCGAAAGAGCTGCGATCAACGTTGCCTCAACCGCCTTGCTTGCATGCACATGGAAGAGGATGGACGCGCCTCCGTTGCCGTTCGTGTTCTCCACATAGCCCTCGTCCGTCTTGTCGCCGTAAGCGCCATTTGTTTTTGAATTCCCGAGCTCGCCCGAGCAGCCCCCTTTGAGCACCGCGTTTTCCGCTTCGAAGGAAAATTCTTTGATCTCGGGAATGCCGATCTCATCGTCCTCCAAGGGCTCCTCGCCCGATTCGTCGCGGAATTTCTTTTGGCAGCGGGAGCAAGAATAGTATCGGATGCTCCCCGCCGTGCCGACCTGCGGCTCTACCCGCGGATGTTCATCCATCGAGTGCCCGAGTTTTTTCGTAGAGACATCCTCGACCTGCACTTTCCCCTCTGCGTCCGAAAATTTCAGCGAGCAGACGGAGCATGTCCAGTAAGCGATGTGTCCGCCTTCCGTGCAAGTCGCGGGGAGCTCATCCGTCTTGGAAAGCGTATGGGCGGCGGGCGTTTTGACGCGTTCCTCCGTTGTTTCCACGGTGCCTTCCGCATCGGTGAAGAGCTTTCCGCAGTCCGTACATGTCCAGTAGCGGATGTTCCCGTCCTCGGTGCATGTCGCCTGTTTGGCGGGCGTTTCCACAAGGGTGTGCTCGTGGGAAACGAGTTCGCAGCCCGACAGAAACACCAGCATGCCTGCGAGCGCCACTGCAAGAATGCCGCCGACGCCGATTCTTGTTTTGTTCTTCATAATTTACCTCCGTATGATTTTTCCCGCTCATGCGGGTGATTTCCTGTTCAAAAGTCCTTTCTTTCGGGCAACATCGCCGGAACGCTTGCAGGGAGCGCCGAAGAGGTCGCGGCGATGCTGTCGTCAAACGTGACGCGCGTTTCGCCTTTCAGTTTGATGTAGTCGAGATTGTACCCCAGATCCTCCTCCGAGATGATCTTGTAGACGAGCGTGTTGCTCCCCTTGCGCAGCGAGATCTCGCCCAAAGAGATATCTGTAAAGGTCCGATAATTCATTTCTCCCGCCACAGTTTGGGGGACGACCGCAGGGCGGTCGCCGATGGAGGCGCCGTTCACGGATATTTCCACCATATCGGTAAAGACGGAGGAGCCCGTATTCCGCTTGCTGACGCGCACGATGAGCTCAACGGTACAGTCGTTTTCCGCCGACAACCGGAAGGTGATGCTTGCGCCCACGTTCTGCGTCAGATTCCCGACTTTATTGCGGGCGTCCGAATTCGCCTCGTATCCGAAGGTCAGCTCGCCGTCTCTGTAAGTCGCGGAGCCCTTGGTGAATTCATTGCGGGAATCCTCGGCTTCGAAGCGATATACCTTGCTTGCGGAGAGATCGGTGGGCGTAAGCTCCGCCTCCGTTTTGAGCGCGATCTTGTCGAAGCAGGCGTATCCCGACTGTTCCGAAACACACAGGAAGCTGATGAGATTGTCCCCCTCTTCGAGCGAAACGCATCCGAGCGTGAGCTCATAGAAATCGTTCGCCGAGCCCGCAGGCACAACGGCGGGTCTCGCCCCGATCAGACGGTCGTTGACGAAGAAGCAAATGAGGTCGGTAAATACCGTCTCGGCTGAATTTTTGCTCACAGTCACGGTGAGCGTTGCCGTCGTTGCGCGGTCCGAAGTGACGGAGAAGTTGAGTTCTGCGCCGTAATTGCCGGACATTCCGCTCATGTATGTGACGGCTCCCGAGGTTCCGCGTGCGGGAAGCGCAGATGCCCCGCGATACCCCTTTACGAGCTGTACGTTCCCGCCTTCCGCCTCAAAGACATGCGCCGCAAGTCCGTCGCCGCACTTGTCCGCGCAGCTCGCATCGGAGCAAGTGGGGTCGAGGCACTTTCCACAGACGGGGCAGGCGTGTTTACAGCCGTGCTCTGCGCCGATTTCGACCTCGGACCAGACGGTGATCTTATCGAAATTGATACCGATGTCCTCCGCGGAGACGACGGTGAACACGATCGTGTTGTCCCCCGCCCGCAGGGAAATAAAGCCCAGATCGGTCTCTTTGAACGTTCTCCACGAGACAGCGGCGGCATAGGGAATCGTCCCCTCGCTCTCGAACGGTTCTCCGTTCACGTCGATGGTCATGAAGTCCGTAAATTTGTTGTTTTCGGGACGGACCGAAACCGTGGCGAAGAGCCTGACTGTCGCCGCGCTCGCAGCGTGGATGCGGAAGGTGACCGTCGCCCCGACGTTTTGGTTGAGCCGCTCGATGTACCCTGCCGTGAGGATGAGATCCCGTCCGTTGCCTTTCACGACCGATGCCTCTTCCGCTTCAAAATCCGTCGCATGCGGGTCGCCCGTGCACTTCTGTGCACATGCGGGCTCCTGACAGTCCGCGTTGGTGCACTTTCCGCAGACGATACACACATGATTGCATGTATGAATCATCGTCAGTTCCGTATCCGAAAGCAGCTCGATCTTATCCAGATTGAACCCGCTGTACTGCGAAGCCGAGCCGACAACAAATTCGATCTCGTTGTCCCCGGCTTTCAGTTCCACGCATCCGAGATCGACGTCCACCCAATCCGTCCAGGCGTCCTTACCCGTTTCCGATGCGGGCACGACGGCGGGCGAGGTGACTTCGACACTGTTTACGAGCACGATCATCGCGTCGCAGAACACGACGTCGATGCCGCGGCGGTTTACGGTGACGACCAGCGAAGCAGTCGTATCCGTCTCCGCATGAATCGTGAACGAAATGGAGGCGCCCGCGTTGGTATTCACTTGCGCAATATACGTCACGCCGTTCGTCGCACGAATCTGCAATTCCTTGGCGCCGTCTTGCAAGGTCGCATTCTCCGCTTCGAAAGAATGCTCCGCCTTCCCCTCGCCGCACTTTTCGGCGCACACCTCTTCCTCGCAGGTGAGATCGAGGCACTTGCCACAGACGGGGCACTTTTGCTTACAGGCATGGGCATGCCCTTCACACTTTTGCGCGCAAGCGGGGTCCTCGCAAGCGGGGTCGAGACACTTGCCGCACTCGGGACAGACGTGTCCGCATTCATGAGTCGAAGCGGAGGGCTCGCCTTTGCCCGGGAGCACGACGCCGAGAACGGTCGCTGTGACCGCCAGAACGACCGCAAGCGCGATACAGACAATCATGATGACGAGACGCTTTCCGCGAATGGGTCGGCATTTTTCGGGCGGCTTGCCGCCGGAATCCTTCCCGCCTTCAACGTTTTCACCGCTCGCATCGTTCCCGCCGCCGTTTTGCGCTTCCGAGAGCTGCTCGCTATGCGGCTGCTCTTCTTTCCGTTCTGCCGCATACGCTCTCCGCCGCTCGAACCATTCGGTATTCACGACAAAGGACGCCACTGCCATCGCGAGGAAAATGCAGACGAGCGCGACAAGAGAATACTGGATACCGTCCAACGCCTTTTGCCACCAGACCCTGACTTTGACGATCTTCGTCCCGCTCCCGATACCGTTCATCCCGCAAGAATGGAGCTGACTGTACAAAATTCTGTGGCAGGACTCGCGCAGAGCGAGCATAACGGTGGGATTGTCCTTCCATTCATCCATAAAGGTGGCTTCTCCCGTTCCGCACATCCAGATGTCGTTCCCGGCGAGCAGCCCCTGCGGCTTCGCATTGCCCGCCGTCATATGGTGGACATACCCGTTCGTCCCCGTGCAGGAATCCGATTCCACGATTCCGCTGAATCCCCACTCGTTGCGGAGGACCTCCGTGAGGAGCCCCTTGTGGGCGCCCGCCCAAATACAGCCGATGCGGTTGAAAGAGCTCATGACGCCGTTCATGTGTCCCACGGTCACGGCGGGTTCGAAAGCTTTGAGATAGATCTCACGGATAGACTGCTCGTTTGCCCAGGTCGTCACCCCGTACCGGTTGGTTTCGGTGTCGTTGAGGGCAAAGTGTTTCGTGAGGACGATCACGCCGAATTCCTGCAACCCCGTGACCTCTACGGAGAGCATCTTTCCCGAAAGAACGCCGTCCTCGGAGAAATACTCGAAGTTTCTTCCGCTCTCCGCAACGCGGTGGATGCACGCGCCGGGACCGTAGATGACGGCAGTCGAATCGTCAAGATGAAGAATCTCGCGACCGAAGGCTCTGCCAAGCTCATGGATGAGGTCGGTATCGAACGTCGCCGCCCAAAGCACCTCGCAGGGGAGACTGATCGCGGAACCCAATCTGCTGTTGGCGCTCTTTACGCCGACGGGACCGTTTCTCGCACGGAACTGCGGCGAATTGACGCTCGGAACGCCTGCCAGATACCCAAGCCCGTAGGAGATGAGCACCGCCTGTTCCTCGAACGTCATCTGATTGAGAAGATCTTCCCAGAGAGGGTCGTCATACGGGAGGTCCATCATCATGACGAGGGACAAAGCCCCCTGCTGCGCCGTGACGGTCCCGTAGACGGGCATTTTATCGTCGGGGTCGGCTTCAATGTCGTCGCCGTATGCCATGTCATGCACCATCATGCTGTCGGTGCACTTCAATTTTGCGCCGCCCGCTTCGGGATAGGTCCCGTTCCAATCCTTTCTCGAAAGGTAGGTGATATGTTGGTCTTTCATCCCTTCGTAGAGGTTAGGGTCGGCATCCGAAAAGCGGTTGACGATCTCGTAGCCCGTCGCCGAGGAGACGGAATACTTGGTATAATCGTCCTGTTCGACCGTAAATTTTGCCGCGAGCGTCTTGTCGCCGTTCTCGTCCATGCCGTCTGCGGTCGTCTTGCCCTTGGCTGCGAGAATGTTGTTGAGCGCGTCGTGCGCATTGCGTCCCGCCGCGAGGTAGTAATCCCCCCGTTCGAGGATATACGTTCCCTGTCCGTAGGCGTCGTAAGTCTTGAAGTCCTCTTCCGCCACCGTGACGGTAAGCTCCTCGGATTCCCCGGGCGCAAGTTTCTTTGTCTTGGCGAAGCCGACGAGCTCCACCGCCGCCTTCTCGATGGGATGGGACGCCTCTTGGTCATATTCGGTATATGGTTTTTGCAAATAGACCTGTAAGGTCTCCTTCCCCGAATACTGCGTGCCCGTGTTGCGGACAGTCATCTTGACCGTATATTCGTCCCCGTGCTTCTCCGCGCTGAACTTTTCGTAAGAAAACTCGGTGTAGCTCAGCCCGTAACCGAAGGGGAATGCCACTTCCGAGGAATAGGACCATTCGTCTCCCTCTCCTGCGGAGATGCCGTTCGGTCCGTTCGCATTTCCCCTTTTGAGCACCAGATCTTCGTATCTCGTCTCAAAGTAGCGGTATCCGACGTAGATGCCCTCTTGATAGACGATATATTTGTCGTTGTGCGTCCCCGTCATCACGCCTTCGTTGGGCAGCAGTCCCGTGGATTGCGTCCAGGTGAAATCCCCCAAATTGACATAGGCGGGCGCGGAGGAATTTTTATACAGGAACGTATCGGGCAGATGTCCCGAGACAACGCCCTCTCCCGTATTCGAGAGGACCGACGCGATCTGCCTGTACGACATCATGCCGCCCTGTCCCACCCAGACGCAGGCGTCGATTCCGTATTGGTCGCGGATATGCTCGAATTGCAGGGCATTCGACGTGTTGATGAGCAAAATGATGCGCTTGATGCTGCCCGCGTCGCGCAGTCCTTTGAGATGCGTCAAAATATCCGCTTCGGTCACGGAGAGATCGAGATAATTCTTGCTGTCTACGAACGTATCGTCGGACGTGGGCAGAATATCCCTGTGCTCCCCCGCCACACGGGAAACAATCATGACCGCCGCGTCACCGTAAGCGGAAATGCTCCCCGAGACCGTGCTCTCTATCTCCGACCACGGGACCTCGGCGACAGAGCGGCGGTTGACCTTGGGATAGGAAGGGAACAGACTGTTGTATCTGACATAGAGCGCGGTGTTGAATTTCAGTCCCGCCGAAGAGAGGCAGCTGCGCAGATCTTCGGGCGGCGGGTCGCTCATGCCGCCCGAACCCGTGCCGAGCAGTTTATAGTCGATACAGCCGATGCCGAAAAAGCTCACGCCCGCCCCCTGCGGAAGCGGAAGCGCCTTTCCACCGTCCCCGATCGCATCGTTCCACAATAGGACGGACCCCTCCACAGCCGTCTGCAAGGCGACGCGCTCCGTCTCATCCCGCATGGCGCGGTCGTTGTAGGAGCCGTCCGCATTGACGTAATCGGATTTGAAATACTCCTTATCCTCGTTCTCGTCTGCCCCCGTCTCTACCTGATCATAAGGGTTAGTGTGCATAACGGAGTTCAAGGCGACCTGATAATCGTTCGCGATGCTGTTCCCCAGACAGACGGTCGCCAGCAATACCGCAAAAAATACAGTCAGCATCGTCCAAGTCGAACGCTTGAATATTTTTTTCGGAAATTGCATCGGGCGGCTCTCTTCCGATCTCCTGCGCAAAAGGAACAAAACAAGGCAGGCGACCGCGGCAATCGCGGAAAGAAGATCTGCCACGAACAGGACGATCTGCCACCAGTCCGCGAGGAACGAGACGGTGTCGCCCGTTTCGGCGGCAACGCCGTTCAAAATAAAGTAGGCAAGGATGAGCCCCGCCGTGGCAAAGAAGGTGATCATGGCACAGACAGACGCTATGATCCCGTAGGGAACTTTCTTCATAATTCTCCTCCATGGCTGATATCTGCACTGAAAATTATAGAAAAAAGCGGCGGACGCGCAAGTCCAACCGCTTAAACTTCCAAATTGAATTCCCGATCGTGCATTTATCCCCTTTTGAGCGGGAAGAGGATGTTGAGGTGAAAGACTCCGTTCTTCGTGAGCACGGAACATTCTCCGCCATATTTTTCGACGACGTAAGCGATGCTCTTCATGCCGAACCCGTGGTAGTTCGTGTCCTCTTTGGAAGTGAGAGGGAGCCCGTTCGTCCCGTATACGATTTCTCCCGTATATGTATTGCTCACATTGATTGCGACGAATTCGCCCGACGTATGGACCTTGATGCCGATGATGCGCGCTTTGTCATCCTCGATTCGCATGACCGCCTCGATCGCATTGTCGAGGGCGTTCCCGAAGAGGGAGAAAAGGTCGATGCCGTTTATGAAATTCAGAGCGGTCCCGTCCACCATGTAGGAGAGGAAAATGCCGTTCGCCGTACACCGCAGGCTCTTTTCCGTGAGAATCACGTCGAGCGCCTCATTGCCCGTCTTGACCGTCGCGTCATAGACGCGGATGGAGTCCTCGATCTGTGCGATCGCCTCCGCCGATACGCTGTTGTCCGCCCCGATGGTGCGAATCTGATGGCGTATATCATGGCATTTCATATTGATGAGATCCATGTTTTCTTTCAGAGAAGCAAACTGCTTTTTCTCTTCCCGCCAAAGCCTGTTCACCGCGTCCAGCTTGTCTTGCAGCTCTTTCGATTGCAAAAGGCTGAACTGCCCGAACAAGAGAAGAACGCAGCAAAGCAAGTTATAGATGCAAATCGTCACGGAGCCGACAAGATCGTTGTTGCGGTAGATCACCACACTGTTGAGGACAATATCCGTCAAAAGTCCCACGCCGATCAAAAAGAGAAGGGAAACGCTTTTGATCTTCATGTCGGCATTCTTGCGGATACGGCTGGCAAAGACGGCAAACATCGCCCAATAGGAGCCCATATAGCAGAGGAGATAGACGAGAACGACAAAGAAAAATTCTCTGCCGAAGCCATGAAACAGAACGGGGTCGGTGTTGTAAACGCCGAACAGCGGGCTCCTCCCCCATACAATGAGGGACGCCGCCAGCGCCGCCAGCTCATAGGCGAAATGCTGCATGGTGTACGAGGCGATTCCGCAGAACAAGAGGTTTCTCCACGGCTCCGCATAGCAAAATTTCAAAAGGGGGATACTCGCGGCGAAAATGACAAAGAACATCAGCGAAGTGTACCATTCCGCGCTGATCGAGGAGGGAAAGAGCGCCGTGAGCGCCAAGAGCACTGCGGCGCTCCCGAGGGCGCGCAGGACAAACCGTGAACGCTTTTTGAGGCGGAATGTGAACAGGACCTCCGCAACGGCGAGCTCCACGACAAAAACAAATTTATAAATAAACAGAGAAGTGACCATTTCAGCCGCCTCCGGCGAGATAGTCGGTCAACGCGCGCAGGAAAGCGCCTCGCTTTCCGTGGGAGATCTGCAAAACGTCCCCTCCCACCGTACAGTCGAATTGGCGCACCAGGGTCACAAACCGTAAATTGACGAGATAACAGCGGTTGCACATGGCGAAGGTCCCCTCAGCAAGCTGCTCTTCGAGGGCGGCAAGCGACCCCGTCGCTCTGTAATCTCCGTCCAGCGTATGATAGACGAGCATGTGCTGGTAGCTTTCGATATATTTGATTCGCGAGGCAAGCAGCCTCCTCTTCCCCTCTTTGTTGGAGATCCAAATAGGAACTTCCCGCCGTGCCGTGAAGAGGTCGAGCGCCTCCGCGAACTTGATACAAAAATTTTTGTAAGTCACAGGCTTCACGAAATAGTCGAACGCCTGCACTTCGTATCCTTTGATCGCAAACTGCGCCATGTTCGTGACAAAGATGATGACGATATTCTTATCCGTCTTTCTCACTTTGCGCGCAACTTCCATGCCGTCCCCGTCGGGGAGCTCTATATCGAGAAAAAGAATATCGTAATTGTTGTGGAATTTTTCAAGGAAATTGACGGCAGATTCAAACTTCGCGACTGCGGGAACATCCTTGCCGTCGTAAAACTGCGCAATATAGCTTTCGAGCAACTCCGCCGCCTCTTGTTCATCTTCCAAGATCGCGATTCTTACGTTCTGTTCCACTTCCGCCTCCCTTTTTCCTGAATTCTCTCCCCTCTTTGACGACTTCATTATAACAACTCAAAAAAGGGTTGTCAAGATAAAAATAAAAATTGCCTTATGCGCACTTTGAGCATAAAGTCTATCGGAAAAGTCCGCCTCTTCGTTTTAGGATCGGCACACTTGAAAGAATGTATGCACAGATGAGCGTACAAAAAGGCGGGAACATTCCCTTGGGACTTTCCCGCCTTCGAACTCCGTCGTCATTTCTTTTCGAGGATCTCTTTGATCTTCTTGGCGTCCTCTTTGAGGTTCTTTGTTTTCTCCAACAGAGCCGTATAAAACGTTTTCACGATGTAATCGTTGATGATGAAAAATACTTGGCTGTTGTGGGTCGCGATCTCAAACAAAAATTCCCGCTCTTCCTCCGTCCAGCTGTCATATTGGCTCATCTCCGCGATGAGCTCATGCGTCTGCTTGAAGCTTCCGCTGCAATCCAGCGCATTGATCAGCTCTCTCTTTCTCCGCGTCTCTTCGCTGCTTTGTTTATCCGCCTCCGCCGTTTCGGACTTACAGACGGCATACATGCCTTCGAGCTGTTCATTCGAGGCGGTCCTGTCGATGATCGCCTTGACGAGCACGTCCATTTCGCTCCCCTCCGAGTAGTCCGCGGGCGCAAAATATTTTATTCTATCGGCGCGCATCATTTTATAGACCTTCGTTTTATCGTTGCCGGCGGCATTGTAGACGCCGATCGAATGCCCGCCGAGCGAGTTGACCAATTTCATGCACGGGATATCCGTGTCGCTGTCGCCGACATACACCATGTTGCGGAAGGGAACGCGGAGCTGTTCGGGCGCAAAGGAATCGTTGACGGCGGGGTCGTTGACGTCCAGCGTCCCCTTTTCGATTCGGAACAGAAATTGCGTTTTGTTCGTATAGTTGACGACCTGCGCAGGCCATTTCGCGGCGCCTTGCTCGTTGTAGTAAAAAGAACTGGCGTAGATCTTTTCGAATGCCCCGTTTTTTGCAATGGACGTACCCTCTATCATCTCCTTGAGCCCGGAAGAAATGACGTAGTGCTCGACAATGACCCCTCTCTTTCTCCCGTATTCCTTGATTCTTTCAAACCAGGTCTCGACTCCCGGGAAAAACTTCACCTTGGAGCCGTGTTCTTCCAGCGTTTTTCTGTTGAACAGAACTCTTCCTTCCGACTCCGAGATCATCGTATACATGTAGGCGAGGTTCTGGTCCATATCGTTGCTCTCGGCAAGCTCGTTCGATTTCGTCCAGAAGTCAACGACATTGTACCCGAGACTTTGGATAAAGCCTTGGGATTGCATATCGTCGGGAGACAATGTTTTATCGAAGTCATAGCAGATCGCCAAAATGGGCTTGTCCCCTTTTGTTTTTCTTTCATAGACCTTTGTTTCCATATCCTTGACCAAACCGTTAGATTTCAAGATACATATACCCGTTTTTGCCCGTGATAAAACAAAATTCCTTCCGCATACGAAAAACCTCAGCCGAATTCGACTGAGGTTTGTGTTGGTGACCCGCATGAGGTCCTATCAGAACACCTGATCCGAAAAAAGTTTTGATGAAGTGTTGACTTTTTTCCGAAAATCGGGTAAAATAAACTTAATTTGAATTTTGAGTTCATTTTGGGAAGAAATAAATGAAGAATTTGCGCAAAATTTTACCCGAAACCGTTGTGATGTGCTTGTCTTATCTGATCATCCTGATTGCGATGATCGTCTCCGTCTCTTTAGACGCATGGGCAACGACGGGAGGCGGATTTAAGGTCCCCGATCGTTGGCTCTATGTCCCAACCGTCTTTTTCTTTGTTCTGTCTCTGTGTCAAGCAATCATCTTTCTTGTCCGAAAAGGCAAAGCGGGATATGGACAAGCAACTCTCTCTATCATAAAACTACTTGTCGTATTTGCAGTGGAATGCATCATCGACCTTTGCTTGGATCCCGTGTGGAGTATCGTCTCCCAAACAGATTCTACATATCTTACCATGGTGATTATTTTTCTTGTAGCCCTAATGATAGCGGTCATTTCGGAGATTTTCGGTAATTTGAGGTTAAGAAAACAAGAATACGCCGATTCTAAGCATTAAAAATCTTTTAAAGACTTACCGAAGCACATCGGCACAAGCTTTAATGGTATCTTAAAAAATCGGCGGCTCCCGAATACACGGGAGCCGCTTTTTTCCTGTCATCTCGGCTTTGGAATCTTTTTAAAGTGCAAAAAAGACCCCGGCAGAACCTTTTTGCGGGTTCTACTGGGTCCCACTTGGTGAGGTGGACGTTAATTATCCGAACACCGTTTTTCCCGTAAAAGACGGCTTTGGCTTCGTAATTCGGCTGAAAAACCTATAAAAACGGCTGTTTTCGTAAATAAATCAAACAATTTCCGCGGGATTTGCTTCATTCCTCACGGATTTTATAATCGGAATT
Organism: uncultured Clostridia bacterium; assembly: GCA_947625385.1. GTDB lineage: Bacteria > Bacillota > Clostridia > Christensenellales > Borkfalkiaceae > Gallimonas. The sequence continues at coordinate 1,479 of CANQOB010000013.1, read as the reverse complement.
GAATTTTTTGACATACAGTCATTATAATGTAACATACATATGTTATACTTGTACTGATAGGAAGAATGAGAAAAAAGTATTGACATCTTCGAGAAAACCAGCTATAATTAGTATGAATAATAAGTTAACACAAAGGAAATAATTATGTTCGATAAGCCATTGGAAACCGAAAATAATAGGATTATGAAAGAAAAGTTGCGCGCTTTAGAAGAATATTTACACTCAGATGTCCTAGTATACTATGGTAGTATTGGAACCAATAGTGATAATATTATTAAGCAAGTTATCGAAGACTTAAAATCCGATACGACAATCAGCAATGAACATCTTGCTGTAATTTTGACAACGAACGGTGGGAGTTTGTCGCCAGTAGAGAGGATAGTAAATGTTTTTCGTAATTTTTATTCTGAGGTTTACTTTATTGTCCCCGACCACGCCTATAGTGCCGGAACGATTATGTGCATGAGCGCCAACAAAATTTTCATGAATTATTATAGTGTTTTGGGGCCAATAGATCCTCAAGTTGTGAATAAGGATGGGCATTATGTGCCAGCGCTCAACTATTTGGATAAAATCGCCGAATTAATCAAAAAAGCCGAAAATGGGAGTCTTACGGATGCTGAGTTTATGATATTAAAAGATTTTGATTTAGCGGAACTTCGAGAATATGAGCAAGCTCGCGATTTGGCGATTGTCATGTTAGAGAAGTGGCTTGTGCAGTATAAATTTAAAGATTGGAACACACATTCAAATGGAAAACCAGTAACTCAACAAGAAAAAGTTCGTAGAGCACAGGAGATTGCAAAAACATTAAGTGATAATAACAAATGGAAATCTCATGGAAGGCCCATCAATATGGACACGCTGATTTCAGACTTGCGGCTTCAAATTGAAGACTATGGGAAAGATCCAGTATTAAAACAACTAATTGATGAATATTATAGTCATATGGATGAATACATTCGCCAGCATAATTATGGGAATTTTATCCAGACAAGGAGAATAATATAATGATTGCTACAAAGGTAAATAAAATAATCGACAATAGAGAAAAGACTCCAGATCAAATTAAGTATTCGAATAGTATTACAAGATTCAAAAAACTCATTGACAGAGGTGTGGCGGAAAAGCGAAAGAATCAATTAATTATTGTTGAAACCAAAATAAAATATAACTTTTAGCAGAAGGTCAAGTTCAATCCTGATTCCTCATTGTTAGAATAGTTAAAAAAGACGTGGATTAAAATAAACGGCGGGCAGAAAATTCTCTGCCCGCCGCGCCGCTTTTTATGATCGGGATACGAAGCGACGAACCCAACCGCCATTCTCGGCGGCTACATCCCTATGGTTTTCAATGGGATATTTTATCGTTTTCTTTTTTATTTAGTTGTTGTTTCCGCCGTTCGGCTTGCCACTCTTCAAACTCTCTTCTTCCTTCTTCCGTTTCAAATAATTGTTGAATCGAGGGCAATATCGCGCG